>CALDGN010000265.1 GCA_937942965.1 uncultured Acidimicrobiales bacterium
TCTGTCCGGCCCGCAAGGTGCATCTGCGTCGACCGGTGCAGTCGAACGCGACCGTCGAGTCGTGCGCGTCGGTCGACGTCGATGGTCAGCTCAATGTGGGCTCGATCGAATCCGTCGATCGCCCACACGCGAGCCGCGGCCCGGTGGCTGATCAGCCCTGCGCAGGCCAGAGCTGAAGCCCGAGCGTCGCCGAGCCATACCGGGGGCGCGCCGCTGAGTCGATAGACACCGCGGTGCAGTCTCAGCCATCGCCCGTGAGTAACTCGGCGCGAAATGGTGCGCTTGGACATACCGAGTTTGAGCGCCTCGGCGTGTGAGATGACACCATGATGACTGGCAAGGTGACGCTGGATCGCGTGCATAGCTTCCTCCGAACATGCGTCGGTTCTGGGGGAAGCTCGCGAATCTCACGATCTGTGGACATCTGCAGCCACATGGTGGCCACAGATGTCCAAATTTCGCAAGAGAAGCGGGAGTTAGCCGGCTTCGGAGTGGGTGACGGGCTGTTCGCCCATCCATTCACGCAGCGTGTTCTTCAGCTTGGTCTGCTGGATGAAGATGTCGTGTTCGGGGCCAGCAGGGCCAGCCTGCGGGGCCTTGAAGTAGAACGACAGCCACTCCTGCACACCGGACTCGCCAGCACGTGATGCCAGGTCCATGAACAGCGCCAGGTCGAGCACGATCGGCGCCGCCAAGATCGAGTCACGGCAGAGGAAGTTGATCTTGATCTGCATCGGGTAGCCGAGCCAGCCAAAGATGTCGATGTTGTCCCAGCCCTCTTTGTCGTCGCCACGAGGGGGGTAGTAGTCGATGCGAACCTTGTGTTCGATGTCGCCGTACAGGTTCGGGTAGACCTCGGGCTGCAGGATCGTGTCGAGCACGCCGAGCTTCGAGGATTCCTTGGTCATGAAGTTCTCAGGTGCGTCGAGCACTTCGCCGTCGCGGTTGCCGAGGATGTTGGTCGAGTACCAACCACGCACACCGAGCATGCGGGACTTGAGTCCGGGGCTGATGAGCGTCTTCATGAGGGTCTGGCCGGTCTTGAAGTCCTTGCCGCAGATCGGCACGCCTTCGCGCTCAGCAAGCTCAACGATGCACGGAAGGTCGAGCGTCAGGTTCGGTGCACCGTTGGCGAACGGCACGCCATTCATGATCGCGGCATAGGCGTAGATCTGGCTCGGGGCGATGTTGTCGTCGCTGTCACGAAGACCCTGCTCGAACGACTCGATCGAGGCATGCACAGCAGATGGCTCTTGGTACGCCTCGGTCGATGCGCACCAGACCATCACGAGGCGGTCGCATTCGTTCTCGACCCGGAAGCGCTCGATGTCTTCCATCAGGGCCTGGGCTTGGTCCATCTTGTTCGTCTGTTCCTTGACCCGCACGCCGGTGATGCGGCTCACCCAGCGCTGGTCGAAGACGGCGTCCATAGCCACGACGCCTTCGAGCTCGCCGCTCAGCGGGGCGAGGTCCTCGGGCGTCATCACGCCGGCGGTGCGGGCGGCTTCGAGCATGTTCGGCGAGAGCGGGTCCCAGCCACCGAAGACGATGTCGTCGAGATCGGCCAGCGGTACGAACTCGTTGATGCGGGGGTTGCGGCCCTCTTCGCGCTTACCGAGGCGGATATGTGCCATCTGGCTGACGGAGCCAATGGGGTCTTCGCCGGTGTTGCGGGCGTGCATGACGCCGGCGATCAGGGTGGAAGCGACGGCACCCATGCCTGGCATGAGCAAGCCGAGCTTGCCGGAAGCGGGTGCGATCTCGCGAGCGGTGGAATCGGTCATGACATCGAGAGTAAGCAAAGATTGACTAGCCAACCTCTTGGTTCAGCATTACTAAACAAACCATAATGAGCAGTGCATGAGCCGTCCGAAGCTTGCTGGCATCTCGACCAGCCACCTCGAGTACCTGCAAGCCGCGCTCGCCCATGACACCTGGCGAGACGCCGCCGAGTCGGTCGGCGTCACCCCTTCAGCCCTGTCCCAAGGCATCGCCGAACTCGAACGACGCCTCGGGCTCACCCTGTTCGACCGCCAAGGACGCCGCCGAGTCCCCACCGCCGAAGCAGCCCACGTCAGCCGCTTCGCCACCCGCATGTTGGCCGAGCTCCGAGAGCTCTCCCGCTGGGCCGAGGAAGTCCGCAGCGGCGCGATCGGCGACCTCTCCATCGGCATGATCGATACGGCCGCCATCCACCACTACGGCGACACGCTCGTGAACTTCCGCCGCGAGAACCCAGACCTCACCGTGCGCCTGTTCGTCCAGCCCTCGAACCGGCTGCTTGAACTGTTGAACAGCGGCGAGGTCGATGCGATCGTCGCCGTCGAACCGCCCGAAGACGACCGTCTGCTCGCTACTCCCCTGCTCGCCGAACCGCTCTACGCCTACGCGCCGCCGGCAACCGCAATCGGTCGACCCGGAACCTGGGGACCATGGGTCGGCTTCCCGGCCGACTCACGCACTCGAGCGCTCATCGCCCGAAACCTGCGCCGCCGCCAGGTGAGCTACGACGTCGTCGCCGAAAGTTCACAGCCAGCCGTACTGCGCGAGATGGTGCAACTCGGCATGGGCTGGTGCGTGCTACCGCAGACCGACGCAGAGGCCGAACCGCACGCGCTCGAGCGAGCAATCGATGAACCGATCGCCGAGCGCCGACTGACGCTGGTTCGCCGAGCCGACCGGGTACCGGGCGCAGCACTCACCGCACTCATCGAGGCGCTCGAAGCAACCCAGGCCGGATAGGCCGCGTCCGCACGATCACGATGCACTACTTTCTTCCCCCATATGGCGGTCAGGCGCTCCTCCCAAACCGAAGCTCGAGATGAGCTTCTACAGGCTGGCGTCGAGCTTGCGATCGAGCGTGGGCCGTCACTTGGCCTTGAGCACATCACCTTTGCCGAGGCGATTGCACGTGCCGACGTTGCCCGACCGACTGCCTATCGAGCCTTCTCCGGAAGCGACGACAAAGAACCGCAGCAACGCTTCCGGAACGAGGTCGCTGTTCGCATCGTCAGTAGCTGCCAGTTCGGTGACCTGAGCGGCGCGGCTGAAGTCGCGGCACCGCTGTTCGAAGCTGCGGTCGCAGAAGACGTCACCGACGAGGAACTGTCGCGGCTGCTCCGTGAGCTCATTCGGCTCGCCGGGTTCGCCTATGCCGAACAGTGCGCAACCGACGATCTCTATCCGCCGTACTTCTCAATCCTGTTGGCAGCGAAATTCGGCGACCCGGAACTCTTGGCCGAAGTCCAACGCGAAGAACACGACAGCAGCGACGGGTTCATCGACTTCTACCGCGTCGTCTTCGACTCCTTCGGCATCCGACTTCGGAGTGACTGGACTTGGGAGATGTTCACCGGCGCCGTCTCCATTGCATCGGTTGGCGACTACCTGCAGGGCGACGTCAGCGTGATGCCGCTCCAAGTCGACCGGCCGACTGGCGATGCGGGTGAGATGGTGCCGTGGACAGCGTTCTCGCTGGTCGTCGAATCGATCTTTCTCGCCGCCGCCGAACCCGACCCGAAGATGGTCGCCTCCGCGAACCCCCTGACCTGGGTCAGCTGACTGTCGCACGGGATCACTAGCCTGCGCAGGGCATGCATCCACACATGGTGATCGGCAGCGACCGGTCCAAGATCAAAGACGCCAAGCTTGATCGCTCCACCGTTCGACGTGTGCTCGCGTACGCCGACCGTTACCGCACGATGCTGATCGGTTTCGTGGCGACACTGCTCGTGTCGTCGTTGCTGAGCATCGTTCCGGCGCTGCTCGTGCGCCGCATCATCGACGATGCGATCCCGAACAGCGACCGAGGTCTGGTGAACTCGCTCGCCTTGATCATGGTTGGTCTTGCGGTCGCAAGCGGCGTTGTCTCGCTGTTCGAACGTTGGTTCTCGGCCCGTATTGGCGAAAGCCTCATCTTCGACCTGCGCGTGCAGCTCTTCGATCATGTGCAGCGCATGCCCATCGGCTTTTTCACTCGCACCCAGACCGGCGCGTTGATCAGCCGTATGAACAACGACGTGATCGGCGCCCAGCGAGCACTCACGGGCACGCTCGGCCAAGTCATCTCGAACCTCATCGTGCTCATCACGACCTTGGTCGCGATGTTCATCCTCGAGTGGCGACTGCCGCTACTCGCCTTGGCACTGCTGCCGTTCTTCTTGCTACCAACCAAGCGAGTCGGGCGCATTCTCCAGGGCCTCACCCGCGAACAGATGGGCCACAACGCCGAGATGAACACGACCATGACCGAGCGGCTCAATGTCGCCGGCGCCATGGTCGTCAAACTGTTCGGCCGCCACGATGACGAACGCGGCGGCTTCGCTGACCGCGCCGGCGCCGTGCGTGACCTCGGCATTCGCAGCGCCATGTATGGGCGAGGCTTCACGATCGGTCTGACCCTGGTCGGAGCGCTCGGCACCGCGATCATCTACTGGGTCGGCGGACGGTTGGCCATCAACGGTTCGATCAGCGTCGGCACGGTCGTCGCGATGGGCCTGTACGTCACCCGCATCTACCTGCCACTCACCGGCCTGACCAATGCGCGCGTTGACATCATGACGGCGATGGTGAGCTTCGAGCGTGTCTTCGAGGTCCTCGACACGCACAACCCCATTACCGATGCACCCGATGCCAAGACGCTGACCTCGCCTACGGGCGCAATCGCCGCTTCGTCGATGAGCTTCGCCTATCCGACCGACACGGGCACGCCAGCGTCGCTCGGTGCTGTCAGCGACTCCAGCGATGGCGAGGTCGGACCGAACGTCTTGAGCGACATCACCGTCGACATCACCCCGGGCCAAATGATCGCCCTTGTCGGCCCTTCGGGAGCGGGCAAGTCAACGCTCATCTCGCTCCTCCCCCGCCTCTACGACGTGACCGAAGGTTCGCTGACCGTCGATGGCCATGACGTCCGCGAACTCACCCAAGAGTCGCTGCGCCGTGCGATCGGTGTCGTGAGCCAAGACCCGCACCTGTTCCACGACAGCGTCGGCGCGAACCTTCGCTACGCCCGGCCCGACGCCACCGACGATGAGCTGCGCGAAGCGTGCGCGGCAGCCCAGATCCTCGACGTGATCGAAGCACTCCCCGACGGACTCGACACCGTCGTTGGCGAGCGCGGCTACCGACTCTCTGGCGGCGAGAAGCAGCGCCTGGCGATCGCTCGCATGCTCCTCAAGGATCCCGCCATCGTCGTCCTCGACGAGGCCACGAGCCATCTCGACTCCGAGAACGAAGCCCTTGTGCAGCGGGCGCTCGCCATCGCGCTCGAAGGTCGCACTGCGATCGTCATTGCGCATCGCCTGTCCACCATTACGGCGGCTGACGTGATCCTCGTGCTCGAAGACGGTCGCATCGTCGAGCGCGGCACACACCAAGAACTCCTCGCCGGCGACGGCCTCTACCACGAGCTGTACACGACCCTGGTCGGCAGCGAAGCAACGCCTGCCTAATCGGGCAACCGCGGAGTACCCATGACGCTGTTCGAGGTCGACGAGACACTTACGGTCGGCCAGCTCACGCGCCAGCTCGGCGAAGCGATTAAGCGCACCTTCCGCGCCGAAGTTTGGGTGCAGGGTCAGATCCGCAACCTCAGCCGATCCGGTCGCGGACACGTGTATTTCGATCTGATTGAGCCGGTTCCCGCAGGCGCTGCTCCCAAAGCATCGATCGCCGTCACACTGTTCGACTCGAACCGCCAGGTCGTCAATCGCACGATCAAGCGCACCGGGAACAGCATGCGCATGGACGACGGCGTCGAGGTGCGGATTCGAGGCACGGTCGAGCTGTACGTGCCCCGCGGCCAAGTGCAGCTCAACATGACATCAATCGACCCCGAGTTCACGCTCGGGCGCCTCGGCGCAGATCGAGAGCAGCTCCTGCAGCGCCTCCAGGCCGAGGGTCTGCTCGATGCCAACAAACAGGTGCCTTTACCAATGGTGCCGCTTCGGGTTGGGCTGATCACCGCATCGGGCAGTGCCGCCCAAGCCGACTTTGTGGAGCAGCTCGCTTCGTCGGGCTACGCATTCTCGGTGACGACGCTCAGCGCTCGAGTCCAAGGCGAGTTCGCACCCGAAGAGATCGCAGCGTCGATGCACGCGGCGCAGCTTCCTGATGCCCCCGGCGGCCCCTTCGACGTTCTCGCTCTGGTCCGAGGCGGCGGTGCCCGAACCGACCTCGCGGCGTTCGATACCGAACCGGTCGCTCGGGCTATCGCAACCTGCACCCTGCCGGTGTTGGCCGGCATCGGACACGAGATCGACCAATCGGTTGCCGACCTCGTCGCCCACGACGCATTCAAGACACCCACTGCCTGCGCGCAGCGACTCGTTGAGTGCGTGGTTGGCTTCGACTTTGCGCTCTCCGAACGAGCCGAGCGGCTGAGCCACCTCGCCGCCGTCT
>CALDGN010000266.1 GCA_937942965.1 uncultured Acidimicrobiales bacterium
AGCCCATGATCATCGGGAAGCAATTGATGCTGAGGATGTCACCCGACTCGATGAGTTTGTTCGTCACCGGATTGTGGGCGCCGTCGGTGTTGAGGCCCGACTGGAACCAGGTCCAGGTGTCCATCAGCTCGACGAAGTCGAAGCGGCTTGCGATCGCTCGCACCATCGCCTGCGTCGACGCAAGTGCGACTTCGTGTTCGGGCACGCCCGCGCCGATCGCGTCACGACAGGCTTCGCCGCCGAGGTCGGCGATCGAGGTGCAGATCTTGATGTGGTCGATCTCTTCTTGGCTCTTGATGGTTCGCATCCACATCGTGTCGATGCCAACGTCGACGAACTCGACACCCGGCATCTCGGCCTCGAGCTGGGCCTTGAGTGCGAGGTTCACGTGATCGAACTCGATGCCGATCCGCTTGGCTCCCCCAGTTACCTGGCGAACCGCGTGGAAGAAGTTGTCCTTGCGCCAGTCCGTGTAGGTGAGGTTGGTGCCGTGCGTGCGACGCCACGGCTGGCCACCATCGATCGCAGCCGTGATCGACACGGCATCGTTCTGTCGAACGACGAATCCGTAGTTGCGACCGAACGCGCAGTAGATGAACCCGCTGAAGTAGCCGATGTTGTGGATCGAGGTGAACAGGCACGCATCGATCTCATGCTCGGACATGTGGTCACGCAGCATGCGCTGGCGTCGATCCATCTCCGCGTCGGTGAAGGCCCCTTGGACCTTGTCGCCGTTGTGCCATTCGACTGTGCGTGCCATTTCCATTGGCGCAGAATCTAGACAACCCATCGAGGGGCGTGCACTGCTTGTCCATGACGCTTCGACACGCGACGATTCGACAAGCGCGGCTTCAGCAAGCACGGTGGAGCGACTCTCGTAGACTCTGGAAGCATGGGGTACGAGAACACCGAAGCAACCGATGCTTCGTCGCGCTCTGCCGCTGAGCCCACTTTGGAATCCGACCCGCAGCACACCGATCCCAAGAACATCGTGCTGACCGGCTTTATGGGAACGGGCAAGTCGACCGTCGGCAAGATCTTGGCCGATCGACTCGGGCTCAAGCATCTCGACACCGATCAGCTGATCGAGCGACGCCATGGCCCGATCCCGAGGATCTTCGAACAGCTCGGTGAGACCGGCTTCCGAGAAATCGAACGGTCTATTGCCGAAGAACTCGCCTGCGACGAGGGCTACGTCATCTCGACGGGTGGTCGCCTGATGATCGATCCCGGCAACGCCGATCTGCTGTCCGCAGGTAACCGGGTCTTCTGCCTCGTGGCCGACGTCGACATCATCTTCGAACGAGTCATGCGTCGGCGCGGCAGTCGTCCAATCTTGAATGTCGACGACCCTCGTGCGCGCATCGAAGAACTCCTCGCGGAACGAGCCGCTGGCTATGCCCGATTCGAAGCGGTGCCCACCGACGAGAACCCGGCGTCTCGTGTTGTCGACGACATCCTCCGCCGGTTGGGCCAGTGAGCAAACCCAGCATCCGTCAAACGATCTTGGTGCGTTCGGTGCAGCGCCTGCTCTCCGCTGACGAACAGGTTTCACGCGTCGTCGTGATGTTCACCCGCCATCGCTGGTTCGTGCCCTACTCGGTGCTTGCTGGTTTCGCGCTCTTCGTAGTTGCCAGCGCGAGCGGCATCACCTCGATCACCAACCGGCTCGTGCTCGCTGCGTGCGGCCTGGCGATTGCCGGCATGGCAACCACGAACTACTGGGTGCTCGCCGAAACGAACAACGGCCTCGCCTTGTGTCGGTCAAGCCGGGTTCGCCAGTACGCAAAGTCACTCGTACGCCGCCTGCCCGCAGACACCGATCTGACCATGGTCGGCAGCACCGTGATCACCAGCGATTGGCGCATCGACGGCGTGATGTACACCCTCACCAAACGGTGGGAAGCACCAATGCGGCAGCTGTCCACTGGCAGCTAAGGGCTGCGTTCAGGCGATGGTGTCGAGCACGGCCCAGAGCTCGCGGTAGAGATCTGACTGCTCAGTCACCGCGCCCGCGGCCATCAACGAGTCGATCTCTCGCTCGTCATGTGACGCCCGGGCAAGCGTGAGGATGGTCTCGACCTGTTGGGTCGAGAAACCCGATCGGGTTGCCGTGTCACAGGCGCCGACTGCCTTGAGCGCTAAGGCGTGGTGGCCGTGGTGTTGCGCGACTCTGGCCAGAGCGAGGCCGAGACGGTCGAAGTCACCGTGGAGATTCGGGCCGGCTCGACGAATAGCCGCCACCTGCTCCTCCGGCGCAAGCTCAGCCCGGATCGCGGCCTCGGTGTACATCGTGAGCAAGCCACTCGACATGATCGACTGTTGACCCAACTCGTCGAGGTCGTCGAGCGCTTGGCGGGCGAGCAAGGCTCCCTCGTCCGGCTGATCGGTGCGCAATCCTGCGAGACACGCCATGGACCCGGCGGCGACAGCGAGCCGCTGCATTCCCGCTCGGCGGGCCGCTTGCATCGCATCTTCGATCAGCGCGAAGTCTCGCGGCACGTCGTCGCCGTAGACGCGGGCAAAGCCGGCTGCGATCAGCAGGCGAGCCCGCTCGGCGACATCGTCGCTCTCGTTGGCTCGACGCTCAATTGCATCGAGCGTCGCAGTGTCGACCCCGCAGCCAAGTGCGGTGGCGATGAGCAACACCGGGATCAGCGCCGAGCCAGCGGTGTCGGGACCGACGGCAGTCGCCAATTCCTCGGCAAGTGCACGCCGCGAGTCCGAGGCGCCACTCGTCGAGCGACGCAACAGTTCCATCGCCTGAATGCGGAGCAGCTCGGGGTGGCCGGCGAGCTCACGGCGATCGACCAAGGGCTGCGCCAACGCAGCAAGAGCGTTCGCGGCATACGCCAGATCATCAAGGTCCGCGATCAGCTCGAGTCCGCGCTCGGCTTCGCCGCGTTCGATGAGTCGGCTCGCCGCGAGCCGAAGGTTCGGTGCCGCGGCGACGAGCGCTTCGATGCTGGGGGCTTCTGATGCGCCGAACGCTGCTGCTGTCTGATCCCGCACGAGCTCAGCGCACCATGCGATCTGCCGCTCCTCGGCCGCCGCGACCTCGTCGCGCTCGCGGAGACGGTCGACGCCGTATTGGCGAAGGGTCTCGAGCATGCGGTAGCGGCTGCCCAGCGAGGACCGCTGCGTGGTGAGCAGCGACATGTCGATGAGTTCGCTGACCAGATCGAACGAGTCCGACGCAAGGTCGTCAGCGACCGCGTCGACAGCCGAGAGTGGGAACTCGCCAGCGAACACCGCCAGGCGATTGAAGAACGTTTGCGCATCGGGGCTGAGCGCGTCGTAGGACCACTCGACTGCGGCAAGCAACGACTCGTGGCGACCGACACTTCGGCCGCGTTGTCCACCCTTGAGGAGATCGAACCGGCGATGGAGCTGCGCTCGCAAGTCAGCCGGCGCGAGCACTCGGCTGCTCGCCGCCGCCAACTCGACCGCGAGAGGAATGCCGTCGAGGTGTTGACAGATCTCTTCGATGATCGGACGGTCAGAGGCCGCGACCTCGACGCCGACAGCACGGGATCGTGTCTCGTACAACTCGACGGCGGCACTGACGTCGAGCGGCGCGATCGCCACCGTTTGCTCGCCGATAACACGCAGCGGCGAACGACTCGTTGCCATGATCCGCAGTCGAGTTGCCGACGCCAGGATCTTGTCGACAACTGCGTGCACCGGGTCAAGCAGATGCTCACAGTTGTCGAGCACCAGAAGCATCGTTCGACCTGCGAGCTGTTCCGCGAGGTCACCGGCACCCGCAACCCGCAGACCAAGGACATCGGCGATCGAGCGCAATATGTCGGTCTCGTTCTCGCAGTCGATCAGCTCGACTAGCCACACGCCATCGGAGTGCAGGCCGGCTTGGCCGCCCGCGACCTTGAGCGCAAGCCGCGTCTTGCCGACACCTCCGGGGCCGAGCAGGGTCACAAGCTGGGCTTGTGTGAGCGCATGACCGATCTCGGCGACCACGTCGCTTCGGCCAACGAATTCGTTCGGGACGGCAGGCAGGTTAGACAGCGCCGAACTGTCCTCGATCGGTGCGTCGGGGCGAGCGGGCGCATCGCGGCCGAGGGCAGGTTCGGTCGGGAGGTCGCCCATCGCGATCGTGTTCTCGAGCTCACGGATCGCGTCGCCTGGATCAACGCCAACCTCTTCGATGAGGTGCGCTCGATACTCCTGATAGACGCGCAGCGCTTCGACCTGTCGTCCGGAACGAGCAAGCGCTTCCATCATCAGCTCACGAGGCCGATCTCGGAACGGGAACTGATCGATGTGTGGGTGCAAGAGATCGATGGCGGCGTCGTGCTCGCTCTGCTCGATCCGGATCGCGATGAGATCCTCGACGACCGCGGCGCGCAGTTCATTGAGGCGAGCGACCTCGGCGATCGCCCATGGCTCGTCGGCGAACTCGTCGAGCGCGGGGCCGTCAAACAATTCGAGGGCTTGGGTGAGGTGGCTGCCCGCCTCGTCGATCGGCAGGGCCCGCGCTTCGGTCACCGCACTCTGGAATCGCCCGGCGTCGGTCTCGGCACTCAGCACATAGCCGGCTGCCGTTGTGGTGAGGACATCGTCGCCGCCGAGCTGCTTACGCAGCCGAGAGATCGAGGTACGCACTGCACCGGGAGTCAGGTCAAAGAGGTCGCAGAGGGTGTCGCCAGTGACCGGTCGACCCGCGCGCATCGCAAGCAGAGCCAGCAGACGGCGTTGCGGACCCGAGGGTGGATCAAAACGTGTGCCGTCGGCGTGGTCCGCTCCAATTCGCCCAAGAACCCGAATCAACATTGCACCCGACTTTCGCAACGATCGTAGCGATGATGACGCACCAGTGTCCTAAGCAATTGGGCCCTCTCCTGAACCGAGTACTGTTTCCCCGATTGCGGGGATGACACACGAGCGGGAGCGCGTGCAATGACACAGACTGAAGCCGAGATGTTCGTGCGGGAACGGGCCAAGGCCGTAAACCGCACTGTCTACGAATGGGATCGCCTGCCGGGCCTGCCCGCCTTCGTGAAAGGCATGCCCGACGTCGAGAAGATGCAGGGGCTCGAAACCGAGCGCTTCATGTTCGATCTTGGCACCAGCGTCTTCGAAGCGCTGATGGCCAAGGTCGGGTTCGCGAAGCGGCTCAAGTCCAAAGACTCGCTCGATGCCTATAGCTACCTGCGCCCCTATGGCGCGAAGCCATCGGTCGCCGAGGTCTGGCAACGCGACAGCGAGTTCGCTCGCCAGCGACTCAACGGAATCAATCCGCTGCAGATCCGACGACTCGACTCCATGCCGTCGCATTTGCGGGTCACCCAAGAACGCGTCGCCGACGTGCTTCCATCGGGCACGACCCTCGAACAGATGCTGTCCGACGGCCGCCTCTGGCTGTGCGACTGGCCCGGCCTCGTTGGTGCACCGGTACGTCTCGGCCGATTCCTCTCTGCGCCGTCGGCGCTCTTCTTCACCGATGATCACGGCGAACTCCATCCGCTCGCGATTCAGCTCGACCGCGAAGCCACGTATCGGCCCGAGTCGGACACCACGGTGGAACCGATCGTGTTTACGCCCGCTGATGAACGATGGCTGTGGCTGACCGCACGCACGCACGTCCAGACCGCCGACGCGGCCTGGCACGAAATGGTCGTCCACCTGTTCCGCACTCACCTGCTCATGGAGACGGTTTGGGTCGCTGCGAACCGCGGGCTGTCGCCCCAGCACCCGGTCCACCGTCTGCTGACGCCCCACTTCCTGGGCACGATTGCCATCAACTACAAGGCGCGCAACGAACTGATCGTGCCCGGCGGCCCGATCGACACGTCGATCTCGGTCGGCACCGACGGCGCCTATTGGCTCATCAACCAGGCGCTCGAGACGTTCGAATGGGCCGACCTCGATCCCGAACGCGACCTGGCCGACCGCGGCGTCGAC
>CALDGN010000267.1 GCA_937942965.1 uncultured Acidimicrobiales bacterium
CTCGCCAGCCTCGCTATACGCAATCACCCCGTTGAAGCCCTCGTCTTCGCCGACGGGCGCGCCGCCAGGCCACGCATCGGACGCAGCGATATCGGCGGCCTCGCCGAGCGCATCGGGACAGACCGTGCAGCGGCTATCGAGGTCCCACGTGCCCTCGTCGGCCCACATCTCGAGATACGACAGCGAGTGCTCGTTCCCATCACGATCGAAGATGACCGTCGGACCGGGGTTGCCGTAGCCCCGGTAGCGAATCGAGTCCACCTCGTCGGGCCCCAGGCCGAAGTCAGCCGCTGCGCCGAGGCTCTTCGAGAGGCGGGACTGACCTCCGCACACCATGACCATCCGGTGGGTGCAGAGCCGATCAACCCGCTCGTCGACCTGCGCGAGCGCGTGAACCGCGGCGGCGTCACACGGCTTGGCGATCAACGCGAAGGGTTCGTTGCGGCTGAGTGCGTGGTCGACGCCGGCTAAGGCGGCGACAGGTCCGTATCGGGACCCCTTGTTGGCGAAGACCTCCTCGGGCGTCTCGCTGATCACCCATTGGTTGTCGAAGCCGTCCCCGTCTTCTTGACCGACATGCAGCACGAATGCGACCTGTCCCGAGGCAACCAGGTGCATCCCGAGTGCGGTCAGCGCTCCGCCGGTTGCCGCCTCGAAACGGACGGTCGGGTCGGCGGCCCAGCCGAGACGCATCGTGCCGTGCGCTCCCCACACCGGATCCGGCTCGACGTCGAGTAGCTGCCGGGGCCGGGCGATGACACCGGGGCATGCGGCGAGCAACGTGGCTTCTTCTTCGGACGAAAAGTCATCGGTGCGCTCGGGACGAAGTGAGCCGATCGGCGCCATCACCATCGGGACCCGACCGAGCGTCACGGATTCGCACAAGCCGCAACCGATGCACAGACCGTTGTCGACGACCTCAGCAATGCTCGATGCAGTTCGCACGGCTGGACTCTAGGTGCGCTCGCAGGACTCAGTCAGAGACCAACGGGTTGAAGCGAACCTCGGCGTTGGCTCCGCCGCCGGCGAGCGCCGCGGGGCTGCCGTCGGCACGCCAGCAGGCTGCGCCCATCATCTGACCGGAGCCGAGGTCGATCTGCACACCGTTCATGCCACCGGCGACGTTCGGTACGACCTCGATCTGATGACCCAGCGCTGCGAGTGCGCTGCGTACAGACTCGTCAAAGCCCGATTCGAGTTCGACGACTTGGCCCTGCGTCCACAAGCGGGGCGCCTCGACGGCCTCTTGCAGCGTCATGCCGTGGTCGATGATGTTCACCAGCGCCTGGAAGACCGACGGGAAGATCCGCACGCCGCCCGGTGTCCCGATCCCAAGCCACGGGCGGCCGTCACGGCTGACGATCGTCGGAGCAGTACTGCTCACCACTCGCTTGCCCGGTGTAATCGAGTTCGGTTGACCCGGGTGCGGATCGAACAGCGCCTGGGTGTTGTTCAGCAGCAGACCCGTGCCAGGCACCGTGACCTTGGAGCCGAACAGCTCGTTGATCGTCTGCGTCATGGCGATGAGGTTGCCCTCGCCGTCGGCGACGGTCAGGTGCGTCGTGTAGTTCGACCCGGTCGGCGGTGTGCCCGCAACGGCTGGTGTCGCCGCACTGAGGTCGATGTCGCCGCGTCGGCTTGCCCCATACTCCTTCGACGTGAGCCATTCGAGCGGGATGTCGATCTCCTGCGGGTCACCGAGGTACGCAAACCGGTCGGCGAAGGCGATCTTCAGGATCTCGAGCAGCAGATGCGAGCTGTCGGCAGTTCCGAAGCCCATCGCTGCGATATCGAAGCCTTCGAGGATGTTCAGCATCTCAATGATCAACGTGATGCCGCTGTTGCCCGGCGGCGGACCCGAGATCTCGTGGCCTCGGTACAGGCCCCGTACCGGATCGTTGTGGACCGTCACATAGGCGGCTAGGTCGGCCATCGTGATCAGGCCGCCGTTGGCAGCCATGTCGTCGGCGATCGCTTGCCCGAGCGCGCCGCCGTACACGGCCGCGGACCGTTCGGCGGCGATGAGCTCGTAGGAGTCAGCCGCATCTGGCTGGCGCACGATGTCACCTGCCGCGACGATGCGCCCGTTGGGGCGGAAGGTCTTGGCCGTCTCGGGGAAGCGGGCAATGTCGGCTTCGTTGTCTGCGGCGAGCCGGCTCAGGTACTCGGAGCACGGGAAGCCGTGACGGGCATAGCGAATCGCCGGAGCGAGCAGCGTTTCCCATTCCAGGCGGCCGTGAAGCGCATGGACTTCGTCCCAGCCCTTGAGGTTGCCGGGCACGCCCGCGGCCTTGTGGCCGACTTGGGATTCGCTGTCGACGGTAAGCAGATAGTCGGGCCACGTATCCGAGACGGGCGTGTACATGTCCGGCGTCGCTGTGCCCGGCGCCATCGTGTAGTTGTCGATGCAGAGCGATGTGCCGTCGGCTTTGCGCAGGTTGATGTAGCCGCCTCCGAGCGGGCCGACCATCATCGGCTCGACCACGCTCAGGGCGAAGACGGCGGCGATGGCAGCGTCGACGGCGTTGCCGCCCATCGCCAGCATCTCGAGGCCAGCTGCCGAGCCGAGCGGATGGTTGGTCGACACCATGCCCTGTGACCCCGTCGCTGGTTGCTTGAACGGGGTGAAGGTGGTGCCGGCTCGGTCGCGCCAATTGCTCATGGCCCGACGCTAGTTGGCAGCCCTAGCAGCAGCCTGTTCCGCCCACGCCGCTCTGGTAGCCGCCGTCGCACTCCTTGGTCGCGCAGGTGCAGCAGTGCGCATGCCCAACGGCAGCGAATCCACCAAAGGTGATCTCCGGGATGATGTCGACGTAGAGGCGAGTGTCCTCGCTCTGGCAGTGCGCGGTGAAGTGACCCTGGGAGTTGATGTACGCACACGTGCCGACCGGGACGTAGTCCCACTTGGCCGCTTCGTGCAGCACGCTGGCAAGGTCATGCCCGACGACAGGGATCGCTCCGAACAGGTCGGCCAAATCGTCGGCGACTGCGGGGATCGGCGGCACGAGCGGCACGACATCCTTAGCGAACTCCCACCGGCGCTGGCTGATGACGGCGTCGTAGCCAGCCTGGAACGCACCGTTGCCGGGGTGCGGCGAAGCAAACGTGATCACGTGTGGTGTCGGGGCGTTGTTCTGGTGCATGTAGGCGGCAGCGAGCGTCGCCATCGGCCCGCCTTTGGAGTGGCCAGTGAGGTAGACAGGCAGGCCACGCCCGTTGTCCGCGGCCGCCATGGCCGTCTGCACAGCGGGCCAGATCGTGGTCGTCGCCAACCAGAAGCCCGAGTGCACCGCTGCGCCCGCACCGAATCCCTCGATCGGCACCTGAGCGAACGTGCCGAGGATGTCATTCACGAGCCAGTCGAACAGCTTCGACGGAAGCGGTGACGGACCTGCCGGAGGAAGCGTGCCTCGGAACGCCACGATGACGGCTTCTTGCGTCGCTCCGTCGACGGTGAGGTGCGCCGCTCCAACCAGCGCGGCGTCGGTGTCCTCGGTACCGCCGACGACGGCTACTGGCGTGCCGGTCCAGTGCACCCCGTCGTAGTACTGGTTCCCGTGCGGCGGACTCCAGGTCTGCCCCGGAAGGATCGTGTAGGTCGCTGCGCTCGCGTTGAGTAGCGCCGCGTCAGGTTGCTCTGCATCGGTCATGTTGTTCTCCCGCTCGGGTGCCGTTCCCGCGGCACCGGTTGTGATCCGAACCTACGCGAGACCGCCGGTCCCGTCGAGAGGCTGTGACCGATGCACACCCGACCCGCCCACCTCTGGCACACTGCCCTGATGGGTGACGGCGTCGACGGCTACCGCTCCGGATACGGGCTCTCTGCCGACGTGCTCTTTGACGTCGCGCTCTCCCGCCGAGTCCTGTCCAGCAGCTGGTTCTTCGTCGGAACTCGCGGCGACGTTGCTCAGCCGAAAGACACGTTCACCTTCGAGCTGTTCGACGACGAGTACACCCTCGTTCACGGCACCGACGGAACGATCCGCTGCTTCGTGAACCGGTGCGCGCATCAAAGCGCGCGCTTGTTCAGCGGACCGACGGGCAGGACCGGCGAGCGGATCGTCTGCCCGAACCATCAGTGGACCTATGCCTCGGCGGACGGGCGGCTCTTGCGGGCGACCGGCATGCCCGACGGCTTTGTTGACGGGCCCGAAGGCTGTCGCCACGGGCTGGACCAGATCCCGGTACGCGAGGTCGCCGGGATGGTGTTCGCGTGCCTGGGCGAGGAACCAGGCGATGGCGACGACCTCGGCTTCGACATCGCCGAGTACGCCCGCATCCTGGCGCCGTACACGGATCCGTTTGGGCTCGATCGCGGCGGTTACAAACTCGCCGCGCACCATCGCGAGATCGTCGACGCCAACTGGCTCCTCGTGATGATCAACAACCGCGAGTGCTGTCACTGCCGCGCTAACCACAAGGGCCTGTGCAAGCTGTTCGATCCGTCGAGCTTCAACGGAGCGACGACGCCGGCCTACCAGGCGCTCTTCGATCGGGCTATCGAACGTTGGGAAGCGCTCGGCCTGGCCTGGCAGGAACAGCCATTCGCGCCGAACGACAGCGTCCGGGTCGCTCGCTATCCGATGCAGGACGGCTTCGACTCGATCACCTTCGACGGCGCTCCTGCGTGCGCGAAGACGATCGGCCCGTTCGAGGCACATGACTCGAGCACGCTCTCGATGTGGTTCAACCCCAACGCATGGGTCCACTTCGCCTCGGACCACATCGCCACCAACTGGGTGCTGCCGATCGACGCGGAGCGGTGCGCCCTGTACACCAGCTGGATCGTCCACGAGGACGCGGTGGAGGGCGTCGACTACGACCTCGACCACCTGATGGACGTGTGGCTTGTCA
>CALDGN010000268.1 GCA_937942965.1 uncultured Acidimicrobiales bacterium
TGGTGCTCGCCGTCGCCGCGATCGTGGGCCTGGCAGCGCTTCGCAGCACACGCCTTCCCGGTGCACTGCTCCTCGTATTGGCCACGACGGGATTGTCCGCTGCGCTCGGCGGCAACATCTGGGCGACCGTCGGAGACATCCCTCGGATGGTCCCAACACCTCGGCTCCCTGCACTCGATCTCTCGCTGGCGTTGAAGCTGCTGCCGACGGCGGTGATGATCACGCTGATCGGTTCGCTCGAGTCCTTTGCGGTCATCGGCCGCTACGCGAAGCCCAACCACGCCTCAGCCCCGAACCGGGAGCTCGCTGCGCTCGGCACCGCAAACCTCGCGGCTGGTTTGGTCGGCGGTTACCCCGTCACCGGCGGCCTATCCCGGACGGCCGTGAACGCGTCGGCCGGGGCTCAGACCCGACTCGCCGGCGCCATTGCTGCGGTCGGCGTGCTGGCCACGACGGCGTTTCTCACGCCGCTCCTCACTTCGCTTCCCAAGGCCGCGCTCGGCGCCATCATCGTCGTCGCCGTCGCCGGAATGGTCGACGTTCGATCTGGGTTGATGCACCTGCGAACGACGACCCGCTTGCCATTCGCCGTCAGCCTGCTGAGCACCGCGTTGCTCGGCGTGAAGGTCGGCTTGGTTGCGATCGTCGTCGTCTCGCTGTTGTGGGCCCGCACCCGCAACACGATCAAGAACTCCGCCACGGACACTGGCGGTGCTGAAGAGAACCACCCAGCGACAGATCACCTGTCGCGTCCGACACACACGAAGGCATAGTTTCCTCCATGTTCGAACTCCTCCCCGACCGCCTGCCGTGGTGGATCGCAGGGCCAACGCTCGGTGCATTGATCGTCGTGCTCTTCGTGGTCGCGAACCAACCGCTCGGCGCCAGCGGTGCGTACGTCCAAACAAGCGGCTTTCTGCGGCGCCGCACCGGCGTCGCCACCTGGCGGGTCTGGTACTTCGTCGGGATGTTCGCCGGCGGGTTCCTCGCCACGCAGGTGTTTCGCTCCGGAAGTGACATCCGTTCCGGTTACGACGCACTCCGCGATGCGTTTCCGCTCGGCATCGTGATCCCGCTCGTGTTCGGTGGAGCGATTCTCCTCGGCTACGGCGCCGGCCTCGCGGGTGGCTGCACGTCGGGACACGGCCTCTGCGGCACGGCCCAACGTTCGAAAGCAAGCGTGGCCGTGACGGCGACCTTCATGGCGACAGCAATCGCAACCACTGCGGTGCTGCAGCTGGTGACGCCGCTATGAGCACGACTACCGCGCACCCGGTGCGACAGCAGCGCCAACTCAATGCCATCGGGCTCCTCACCGGGGCCCTATTCGGCGGCATCCTCGCCGGCGCCAACCTGCATGAGTTCGACTCGATCCACTCGTTCCTGCGACTCGACGATCTGTACATCGCCTGGTTCATGGGCTCCGCCATCGCCGTGTCAGCACCGATCCTCTGGTGGCTCGAACGCCGCGGCACGGACACACCGCTCGGCGGGCGCCTCGCGCTATCCCGTGCGAAACCCGAGGCCCATCACGTCAAGGGCGGCGCGATCTTTGGTCTCGGCTGGGCGATTGCGGGGACCTGCCCAGCGCCCGCGCTCGTGATGGTTTCGTCCGGCGCTCTCCTGGGATTGGTCGCCATCGCCGGCATCTTCCTCGGCTTGCATCTGCGTGAACGCCAAGCGATGCGTGAGCTCGTGGACCTCACCGAACGAGTACCTGTTCGCAACTGACACACCACTACGGTCAGGGCGTGACCAAGGATCTCAAGTTCGGATGGCTGTCACCGGTCATCGGTAACCGTTGGAGCGATCATCAACCGATCGTGATGTACCAGGAGCGCAACGTGCTCCCCGAGGCGCTCCCCCACTTCGATTCGCTGTGGATCGCCGACCACTTCTATGGCTTCGACGCCAAGACAGACCCCTTCCTCGAAGCGTGGACGACGCTCACCTGGATGGCGGCCAAGTTCCCCGACGTCATGCTGTGCCATCACGTGCTGGGGGTCGGCTACCGGCCACCGGCGCTGACCGCCAAGATGGCGGCGACGCTGCAGGTCCTGTCGGACAATCGGTTCATTCTCGGCATCGGTGCCGGTTGGCGTGGCGATGAGTACGAGGCGTACGGCTACGACTTCCCGAAGCCGTCGATCCGCTTCGGTCAACTCGACGAGATGCTGCAGATCTGCAAGCTGATGTGGACCGAAGACGAACCTTCGTTCACGGGCGAGCATTTCTCGATCGATGGCGCATCGGCGCCGCCGCTTCCAAGCGTCGTGCCGCCGATCTGTATCGGGGCGAGCGGCGAGAAGATCGGCCTGCCACTCGCTGGCCGGCACGCGGATATTTGGAATGGGTTCGCCCGCGGCGAGGGCGACTGGAAAGACATCTGGCGCCGCAAGCTCGACATCGTCATGACGTCGGCGGCCGACGCCGGGCGTGATCCGGGCGCGATCGACGTCTCGACCACGCTCGAGCGGAGCCTCCCCGAAGACGATGCGGCTGCTGAGCAGATGCTCGAAGAGCTGTCGGTCTGGGTTGAGCTGGGTGCCAACTACTTCGTGATGGACTTCGGCCATCCGCCGACCGCCGAACACGTCCCCCGCTTCGTCGAACAAGTCATGACCCCCCTCCGCAACCAAGCCACCTGATCCTCTCGTTCCGCGCGCGCTCTCCTGAAGCGGGAGTTTTGGCGCCAGCCAAAACTCGGTTAGCGCGGAGGCCGTCAGGCCGACGAGCGACGGGACCCCCATTGCTGGAGGTCCCGCTTGTGGCGCTGGTATTTTGTTGTGTTGTGCGCTGATTGCTCAGCGCGCGAGCCGTGTCCCCGGCTCACTCATCGAGTGGTAACCACTCGAGATCTAGATCGTGCTCAAGGCTGCGCCGTTGACGCACGCCGAGAGCAACAAGGCCGCCGATGACGATCAGGAGCGTGGCGAACACCAGAATCCCGAGGGGATTCGAGGTTGCCGAGACCTGATCGGTAGTGGCGGCGAAGAGCATCATGTCCCTGTTTCTGTCGGCGTCGTGGGGGTCCTTTTGGAGTGGTTCCTGCGAATATGGGACTCATGGCCCGATCCCTCTGGACCCCTACCTCTCAGGATTTCTCGGTGTCTCGGGAACCAGCAGGAGGTCGCTGCACGTCTGATCCAACATGACGCACACACCTGCCTCCGACAGCCGGTTGTTTCGCCGGCTCCTGATCTGCCTGTTGACGCTCGCCTTGCTCGCTACCGCTTGCGGTGGAGCCGACGACGCCGTCGACAGCGTGACCGACGCCGCCAGCGATGCCGGTGACGATGCGGCCGACGCGGTCGAAGACACCGCCTCGGAGCCAGTCGAGTTGCGCGTCGATGACGACGCGGCGATGGACGACGAAGACGCGATGGTGGATGACAGCTTCGGAGATGCCGTCGAGGAAGACGACGCGATGGACGAAGAGGAAGCGATGGACGACAGTGACACGTCGTCGGCCGCCCCCGCGCCCACCCCGGCTGCCGAGGGGCGCCTCGATAACGAGGCTGCGACCGACGCGGAAGCGCCCGAAGACGACGGCGATGCCGAGGGCTTGTTCGTTGATCCCGAGATCGAGCCAATCCGCCCCGAGCCGACGCCCGACCGTCTCGAGGACAACCGGTTCACCGACTACGGCTACCGCCGCTTCATCGATGCGGGCGAAGACCCGCTGTCAACTTTTGCCCTCGACGTCGACACGGGTAGCTACACGGTTGTGCGCCGCTGGTTGAACGAAGGCGTCATGCCTCCACCCGAGGCCGTGCGTGTCGAAGAGTTCATCAACTGGTTCGACTACGACTACGACGTTCCTCGCCGTGGCCTCGAAGTCACCGTCGACGGTGGACCGTCACCATTCGACGACGAGAACATCCTGGTCCGAGTCGGCGTGCAGGCCGAGGTCGTCGCCGACAACGAGCGCCCACCCGTCTCGCTGACCTTCATCGTCGACACCAGCGGTTCGATGGACCGTGACGATCGCCTCGGCCTGGTTCGGGAATCACTCCACACGCTGGTCGACGAACTCGATGACGACGACCGTGTTGCCATCGTCGTCTACTCGAACGATTCCGGCGTGCTGCTCAAGCCGACCGAGGTCCGCAACGAGCGTCGCATCCACGATGCGATCGACGAGCTCCGCCCCGGCGGTTCGACCAACCTCGAGTCCGGTCTGCGTGAGGGCTACCAGCTCGCCGCCGAGGCCTTCCGCGCCGACGGCATCAACCGGGTGATCATCGCCAGCGACGGCGTCGCCAACGCCGGCGTCACCGATGAGCGTGAGCTCAGCCGCTTCATCCGAGGCTACGCCGACGAGGGCATTCAGCTCGTCACCGTTGGCTACGGCATGGGCAACTTCAACGACACGATGATGGAACAGCTCGCCGACAATGGCGATGGCTTCTACGCCTACGTCGACTCGGCTGACGAGGCTGAGCGCCTGTTCGAAGATGAGCTGACGTCGACCTTGGTCACCGCAGCGATCGACGCCAAGATCCAGGTCGAGTTCGACCCCGACGTCGTCGACGAGTACCGCTTGATCGGTTTCGAGAACCGTGGCGTTCGCGACAGCGACTTCCGCAACGACAACGTCGATGCGGGCGAACTCGGTGCTGGCCACCAGGTGACAGCGATGTACGAAGTCACGCTGCGCCGGGGCGTCACCCTCGATGATCGGGGCGACATCGGCGAAGTCTTCTTGCGCTGGGAAGATCCTCAGACCCGTGAAGTCATCGAGATCGACGAAGACATCGACCTGCGTGACATCGAGCCGACCTGGGGTGACACCACCGTCGACTTCCAGCTCGCCACCGTGGTCACCGCCTTCGGTGAAGTCATGCGAGACAACCCCTACGCCGACGATGTGAACCTGTCGAACATCCACGTCGAAGCCGGCCGGGTTGCCGACAAGATCAATGCCGACAAGGTCGACGAGCTTGTCGGACTGCTGGAGATCGCTCGCCGGGTCTACTGAACAGGCGATCGGCTTCTGTCACCCAGGCGTCAGTTTGAGACATTTATCTAGACTTGTTCCAACGGCAGCTGTACGGTGACGGCAGCCACGCAGAGACGGGCAATCACTCCCTACCCCGGCCGGTGATTGCCCGTTCTCTTCGTGTGTTCAGGCGAGCTACCGGCGCAGCGCCGCAAGGGCGATGCTCTCGGCCCGCTCCACGATTCGAGGACCGATCTCTCGGTTCGTTCGTGGGTAGCCATCCGCCAGCTCGACGACGTCAGCGGTCGGCTCGATCATGACTACCTCGACGTCGTCATTACGCAGCGCATCGGCCTCGTGGTCGAGTTGGCGACGACTCCGGATTCGGACGGGGCCTCGGCCCGGGCGGGTCATCGGCGAGGAAATGATCACCCGACGGAGACCCCGTCCCACGAGCAGGTCAGCGTTCGTCGCCGAGGCAACCGCTCCGTCGATGTAGCGCTCGCTACCGATCGTGCGGGGCGCGAACATCGCAGGCACTGCAGCCGAGGCCTCCATCGCATCGTGCACATCGAGGCCGTACGCATGATCCCAGGCAACCCGGCGACCATCTTCGAGACTCACCGCGGTGATGATCAGGTTCTGAGGCCAGCGGGCGGGTGCGGGGAAGCGCCGAAGGGATCCGGTTGGAAACGGACCCGCAGGCAGCAGCCCGACGAAGGCCCGGAAACCGGCGGCCGGCCCCGGACGCAGGACAAGGCTCGGTGCCATCGGTCGCAGCCATCGGCGGATGCTGCGTAGCTCACCCCGCAGGCGCTGCATCTCTTGCATGGTCGCCTCGTCGGGCGGCGTAACGATGATGTCGAGAATCTCTTCGACCGAAGCGCCCGATGACAGCGAGACCGCCATCGCAGCGCCGGCAGACGTCCCGACGACAGCACGAGCGTCTCGGATCTCAAGGCCGAGCTCGGAGCGGATCGCCCGCATCACGCCCAGATGCCAGGCCCAACCGAATGCGCCGCCAGCGCCGAGGACGATCCCGGTCAACATGCGCTTCGCCCAAGGCTGAGGCGGTCAGGAGTTCGTGCGAACATCAGAGCAGCACGCTAGGCGGCCTGTCCGCCGTTGCGCTCACTCAAGCGGTGCAAGCCGTTCCGCGTCGAGGACGACGCCGACGCGAGCACCGATAACGAGCGGATCGAGCGACCACCCGCTCCATCGAGTGCCGTCTTCGCCTTTCGCCACGACGCGGTGGCGGTCACCCTGAAAGCGGCAGGTCATGACCGAGGCGGCGACGCCTTGGCTCGCGTCCGCGAACTGAATGGCGTCGTCGCGAACGGCGAAGCGAAGACCATCTCGCTCCACGATCGTCTCATGGCCGACGAAGCGAGCGACGAACTCGGTCCGGGGATCAGACCAGACGGCCGACGGCGTCCCGACGCGGACCAGTTCACCGGCGGACATGACACCAACCTCGTCAGCGATCGCAAACGCTTCGTCCTGATCGTGGGTGACATAGATCGCCGTCTGGCCAAGCTCTCGGAGCAGGCCGGAGAGCTCATCGTTTAGTTCGTCACGGCGCGCCCGGTCGAGCGACGCCAACGGCTCGTCGAGCAACAAGATGCGAGGGCTGGGAGCCAAGGCGCGGGCCAGAGCGACTCGCTGTGCCTCGCCGCCCGAAAGACCCTCGACAGCCCGTGATTCGAATCCGTCAAGGCCGACCAGTGCGAGCAATTCTCGGACGCGAGCCGAGCGTTCGCCAGCAGGGACACCCTGCATACGAAGTCCGAACGCCACGTTGTCTTCGACGTTGCGATGGGTGAACAGCGCATGGTCTTGGAACATGAAGCCAAGATCCCGTCGCTCGGTCGGGGTGTTCGTCAGGTCTTCGCCATCCCACGAAACGTGGCCCCCCGCGAGAGGTACGAGTCCGGCGATCGCCCGCAACAGACTCGACTTGCCACAACCGCTCGGACCCACGAGTGCGAGCACCGAGCCGACCTCGACGTTGATCGAGACTGCATCGACGGCCCGCTTCGAGCCGTAATCCACGGTGACGTCGCGCAACTCAAGACTCACAGCACACCTCCGCCGTCAGGGTGCAGCCGGTCGCCGATGAGGACCACAAGCGCCGTCACCACCATCAGCACAACCGAGAGCGCCATCGCTTGGCCCCGCAACAGCTGGCCAGGAGTGCCGAGGAGACGTTCGATCGCGAGTGGCACGGTGAGCAGATCGCTTCGGCGACCAACGAACGAGGTCGCGCCGAACTCACCCAAACTGATCGCAAAGGCAAAGCCGACACCGGTTGCGAGTGCCCGGGCGCCGATGCGAAGGTCGATCTCTCGCCGCACTCTGCGGGGAGGAGCGCCAAGCGTGGCGGCTGCCTCGCGCATCCGTGGATCGATCGACCGAAGCACCGGCACAACGGAACGGACGACGAACGGGATGGCGATCAACGACTGGGTGACAGGCACGATCCACCAGGAGCCACGCAGGTCGAGGACTCCACGGTCGAGGGCGATGAGCACACCGAAGCCAAGCGTCACCGCCGAGGTTCCGATCGGCAACAGCATGCCGAGGTCGAGCAGTCTGCTGGTGAAGCGGCCGCCGTGCACGATGGCGAGCGAGGCGAGGCCACCAATGATGAGCGCGATGCCCGCCGCGGCCACGGCGAACGAAAGTGAGTTGAGCAGGGCATCGGTGCCGCTGATGGGCAGCAGTCGAACACGCTCGGCGAGCCCGCGGTAGTTCTCGAGCGTCCAGGCACCTTCGCCGGTGGTCAGCGAGCGTTCGAGCAGCAATGCGAGCGGCAGACCAAGAAACAGCGCCGAGCCAGCAAGCGCGGCAATGACCGCAAGACGATCTCGGCCATCTCGGATCGCAATCGCTCGATCGCCAATCAACGTTTGGCGAGCGCCACGGCCCTGCAAGCGGGTGTTCAACAGGACCAGCGCAGCGACCGCAATCATTTGCACGACGGACAGGGCGGCGGCTGTCGAGATGTCGGTGCGGGTCACCGCCCAGCGAAAGATCTCGGTCTCCAGCGTCGAACGCCGAGGCCCGCCGAGCAACAGGATGATTGCGAACGACGTGAAGCTGAACAGGAAGACGATCGAGACGGCAGACAACAGCGCGGTGCGGATACGAGGAAACGTGACCTCAACGAAGACCTGCCAAGGCCGGGCACCGAGTGTGCGGGCGGCTTCCTCGGGACGTCGATCGAGGCGGCTCCAATAACCACCCACGCTGCGCACGATCACGGCGATGTTGAAGAACGCATGCGCCAACAAGATCGCCCAGACCGTGTGGCGAATCCGGATCGACCCATCAGCCAGCCCCAGCCGATCAGCGAGCGCAATCCAGGCACCACCGACGACGACCGTCGGCAACACAAACGGCACTGTCACCAGCACGCGCACCAAGCGCCGACCCGGGAACCGCCGGTTGGCAACCGCCCAGGTCAGCGGCGCGGCAAGTGCAACCGTGAGCACCGTCGAGGCGAACGCTTGCCAAAGCGTGAACCAGATGATGCGCAGGAAGCGACCGCCGGTGACGACTTCGCCCAGCCGACCAATGTCAGAACCCAGCCCGCGGCCGATCAGCGTGGCGACTGGATACAGGAAGAAGACGGCGAGGAACAGCGTTGGCACGATTGCCAGCGCGGTGTTCCTCACTCGAGTCATGCGGACGGATCGAGCCGCATCAGCCGAGAACGATCTCGACCCAGCGTTCGGTCCATGCGTCGCGGTTCGCTTCGATCTCTGCTGGCGTGAGCGACAGTGGGTTGTCGGCGAGCGGCCCGAACTCGACGAACTCGGCGGGTAGCGCTGCCGAGGTGTTCGCGGGGTACACGAACATGTTGAGCGGGATGTCCTCTTGGAACGTCGGGCTCAGCATGAAGTCGATGAGCATGCCGGCTTCGGCCGGATACTCGGTGCCGGCGAGCACGCCTGCGAACTCGATCTGGCGGTAGCAGCTGTCGAACAGCACGCCAGTCGGCGGTGCGTCGATCGGTGGATCGGCGAAGATCACCTCGGCCGGTGGGCTCGATGCGTAGGACATGACGATCGCTCGGTCGCCGCCGCCGACGATGAATTCGCCGTAGTACGCCTCGCTCCAACCGGCGGTCACGCTCACGCCGTTGTCGACGAGGCCCTGCCAATAGTCCTCCCACCCGTCGCCGTACTTGGCGATCGTGGCGAGCAGGAAGGCGAAACCTGGCGAGGACGTCTCGGGATTTTGGGTCACGAACTGGCCGGCGTTCACCGGGTCCAGCAAGTCGTCGAGGCTCGTTGGCACCTCGCCTGGAAGCGCTTCGGTCCAGTAGTTCGCACAGACATCGCCGAAGTCGATCGGCGTCACCCGGAACTCGGGGTCGAGCAGCAGCGACGGATCGACGGATTCGAGTTCGACCGAGGCGTATGGGAGAAACAGGTCGGCGTCGAGGCCTCGTTGGAGGAAGGTGTTGTCGATGCCGAAGAGCACGTCTGCGTTCGGATTGTCCTTGGTCAGGATGGCGCTGCTGACGAGCTGGCCGGCGTCGCCGCCCGCGAGGAGCTCGACCCCAATGCAGGTCTGGTCGGTGAACGCCTCGAGCGTGCCTTCGCTGACGAAGAACGAGTCGTGCGTGATGAGCGTGATCGTCGGGCAGTCCGTGGCTTCCGGAGCGGTGGTTCCGGCGTCAGCATCGTCGTCGGCGGCAGGCTCCGCGTCCTCGTCGGCGAGCGCGCTGCTCGTGCCATCGGCATCGTCGACGGCGGAGGGCTCGTCGCTTCCGTTGTCGTCGGCGGCTTCTGCGGGCTCGTCGTCCGCATCCACGGTTGCGCTGTCGGTTGACTCGCTTGGCGTGTCGGTGTCCGCGACCGGGTCAGCCTCGACTGACGTGTCGTCGCTTCCACCGCACGCTGCGGCAATGAGCGCAAACATCAGTGCGCACGAGAGCAGTTTGATGAACTTCATCGGTATTCCTCCGCTGGCATTACCCAGTTCAGGTCTGCGGGTCGACCGATTCGGTCCTCTCAGCCCGGCGATGATCGCGAGCTCCCCGTCCTTCAATTGTCTTGGTCAGTGTAGGTGCGGCCGGCGGCGAGGACGCAGCCGTTTCCGGTCAGTCGTTCGGACGGCCCTGCGAGGAGACTCGCAGGAGCGATGCTGGCCTCGAGAGGGTGCCGGCGTCGCGGTCACGGGTGAGGAACGCACCCGGACAGGTCGCTGACCCGCTGCCCGTCGGTTCCCAACAGGCAGAGGACTGGCTGCCACCCGGGTCGAGCGTGGCGAGCGAGATTGACTGGCCGGGGGCGACGCTGGCGAGCGTTTGCTCAACGGCTGGGTCCCAGATGCCGAGCGCGGCAGGCGGTCGGTCGACGTGGCCGCGTCCGGTGCCGTCGTCCCAGGCGATGTAGTCGACCAGCAGGCCGTCCGCGTCGAACACCCAGAGGTCGTCTCCGTAGTCGTTGAAGGCTTGCCACTTCGAGTTGTCCGGTGGGAAGAACCCGTAATAGATGCCTGGGGGTTGCGGGTACCACCAGCTGTCGAACGGGATCGTCGTGCGGTTCGCGCCGTTGTAGTCCGGGAACGACGTTTCGAACGGCCAGCGAATCGAGGTGGTGATGATCTCACCGGCGGAGAACACCGCGGTCGCCGCCCAGGTCTCATCAACGTTGCCTGCATCGAGCGACGACATTGGGCCCGCCGGGTAGCGATCCAGGTCGGTGCCGGCCAGGTACGGGTTGCGGTCGGCGAGTCGGAACCCGCCGACATCGATGTTGTCGACCATCGTCCACTCGATGAACTCATCCATCAGATAGGTGTGGTCGTTGGGTTGCAGCGGGTTCCACTTCTCCGACTCTCGGAACAAGATCTCGGTGACCTGCACCCTGCCGACGTGTGGCGAAAGCGCAATCGGGTCGAAGATGAGATCGAGCGTGCCGGAGGCATCTGCGCCGTCGTCATCGACCGCTGTGACAACAACCGAGACGGTCGAGTCTCGGACTGCGGCGGCGGCGGTGCCCTCGATCACGAGCTGGCTTGCGCCAGCGTCAAACGTTGCGGTGAGACCTGCGGGAAGTCCGGTCGCTGTCATCGATTCGACCGTTCCGTCGACGTCGGACCCATCGACACGAACTTCGATCGCGACCGTGGCGACCGCGTTCGCGACGCCACCTGCAACAGCGGGCGCATCGTTCGATTCAAGAATGGTCAGGACCAGGCGGGCGGTCGCTCGGTTCCCGGCACTGTCCTCGATCGTGTAGTGAATCTCGTCGGCCGTGGTCTCGCTGCCATCGTGTTCGTAGGTGAACTCGGTCGGCGATGCGAGCGTTGCTGTGCCGTTGGTGGGCGCCTGATCGATCGAGACGATCGTGACCGGGTCACCTTCGGGATCGGGATGGTCGAGCTCGGCGCCGAGGGTGTAGGTCTCGGTGGACCCCTCGAGCTGGTCGGCGGTCTGATCGCCGCCGGCCGGCGGCAAGTTCGCGGGTGTCGGGGTCGGCGTGGGAGTCGGTGGCACCGGTGTGGGAGTGGGCGTCGGTGGCACGGGCGTAGCGGTCTGTGTCGGCGTTGCGGTGGGCGTTGGTGGCACCGGCGTCGCAGTCGGGGTCGGCGTGGACGTCGCGGTCGGAGTTGGCGTAGGTGGCACCGGCGTCGCGGTAGGAGTCGGCGTCGCGGTAGGAGTCGGCGTTGCGGTGGGCGTAGGTGGCACCGGAGTCGGAGTTGGCGTCGCAGTCGGGCTCGGAGTCGGCGTGGGTGGTACCTGCGTCGCTGTAGGTGTCGGAGTCGTAGTTGCGGTCGGGCTCGGAGTCGGCGTGGGCGGCACCGGCGTCGCTGTCGGGCTCGCTGTAGGTATCGGAGTTGGCGTCGCCGTAGCTGTTGGCGTGGGGGTTGGCGGGATGAGCGTCGCGGTAGGAGCGGGAATTGCCGTCGCAGTCGGCACCGCTGTTGGCGTGGGCGTCGCAGTTGACGGGACCGGGGTCGGGGTCGACGCGACGGGCGGCGCAACGAACGGTGGCGCAACTCGGAGATCCGCGAGAGGTGGCGAGAACGCCGGGCTCTGCGGCACTGCAGTCGGAATGACTTCGATGACGACGGCCGATGGCGCCGGATCAGGCGCGACTGCTTGGGGCTCCGCCACCTCAGGGGCAGGGGCAGGTGTTGGCGTCACCGGTATCGGCGTCGCAGTCG
>CALDGN010000269.1 GCA_937942965.1 uncultured Acidimicrobiales bacterium
TGAGAACTGGTTCAGCGACGACATCGAACTGATCTATGTGTTTGTGTCCGCCCAGTCGGCTGACGATCCGGTCGAGGCGCTCGCCGAAGTCCTCGAGGATCGCTACGAGGTCGACTTCGTTGACGACGTACTCGACGTGAACCTCGAGGTAAACGAGCGACTGATCGTCATCGACGATGCACTCGGCATCGAAGGCGAAGCCACGGTCTTCCGGGGCGAGCGCACGCCGTCGCTGTATCTGCATTCGGCGACCGCAGCAGCCGACGCTCGCACCGCGATGGATTCGGGGTGTGCCGCGTCGATGGGCTCGATCTCGTCTGGCGATGGCCGACCTGAGATTGACGTTGTCGACCCCGGCGAGCCCGATGGCGAAGTCGAGTCGATTCCCGAACCCGTCACCGAGCCGATCGTCGAAGCGGTTGCCGACGTAACTGGTTCCTCTGGCGTTGCCGCGACGTGGGAGCTCTCCGTCGGCGAACCCGAAGTACTCACTGGCTACGCCGATGACGTCGCCTTCGACGTGCGTCTGCCCGTCGGTTGGGAAGTGGTCGACGCGGCAACGTTCGAAACGGCGGTGGTCGCGAGCGAGATCGGCCGTGACGACCTTTCGCTCCGCTTCGACGTCGACGGCCGGCCCGTCCATACCTGGTCGCCCGGTGACCGCTCCAACGTCGCCGTCGCCATCGAACCCGACGTGTTCGCCGACGCCGGATTCGAGATCCGGGCATTTACGACGACTCCGCTGGTCTCGGACCTGAGCTGTCCCGATGTTGGCCATGTTGGCCGCTGGGTCGACATCGGCACGCCAACGCTGCGAGCTGCGGTGCGGCCCCACGACCTCGATGTTGCCCGAGCAATCGCAAGCCTCGGCCCGATCTCCCAACTCACCAACGAGCCGATCACCGTGCTCATCGACCCAGCGGGCAAACCCGCACTGCTCGAAGCGGCCGGCTCCGTCGCCGCTGCAATCGGCCACCATGGCGCCCCCGTCGGCTGGAACGTCGTTGGTGACATCGACCCGAGCGACATCGCCGGTAACGGCTCGATCGTCGTCATCCAAGAACGCATCGATGAACCCGCACGGGTCAGCGTTGACGTCGATGGGACACGCGCCATCTTGACCCTCCGAGGCGAAGGTGACGACCTCGTCGCGCTCGCAAGCTCGATGGCGCACCCCGACCGCCTCGTGTACTTCCACGGCGCAGAGATCGCTGGCGCCGCCGTTCCCGCAGCCGCCACGGCGCTGTCCCAAGAAGTCTTCGGTTTCGCCGACGCGGGCTACGACGACCGCACCTTGCGTGGCGCTGGTGAGAAGTCACTGATCTACCGACTCCACATCCCCGCTGGCGTCCCACCCGACCGAGCGACACTTGCGTTGTATGGCACCTACGCCCCAGTCCTGGCCGAACGCGGCGCCACCGTGTCCGTCCGCATCAATGGCAGCGAAGAGGAGATCGTGGCGGTCGCAGACGACACCGGCCGCCTCGAGGTCCTCCACACCCTGACCGCCGCCTCGCTGCGCCCCGGCTTGAACTTCGTCAAGGTCACCGTCGACCTCGGTGACGCCGGATCGATCGAGTGCACCAGCGGCCCCCGAGGATGGCTGACCGTGTCCGAGGCCAGCGGGCTGGCCGTCGAAGCCGCCGACAATCCAGAACCGCCTGAGCTCGGCGTCGAGGATGCTCGCTTCGCGCTCGCCAGCACCGTCGACTTCACCGCCGCCGATGTCGTCATCGGCAACGGTGACTCGACCGAAGACATCCGCCAAGCACTCGTCGTGATCGCTGAACTCGCCGACCGAGCCGATGGTGGCGCACCCCGACTGGTCTCCGACGAAGACGCCTCGACCGACCGACACCTTGTGGTCATTGGCCCGGTGGCGGACCGCGAACTGCTCACTGACGTCGTGCCGGTCGAACTCGGCGACAGCGTTGGCCTGGTCGCTGCGCTTCCGTCGCCGTACGCCCGTGGGCGTGTCCTGCTCGCGATGACCGGCGGCACCGAGGCGTCGGCGACGCTTGCGGTCGACGCTGCTCTCAGCGCTCGAGTCAATGACCTGACTGCGAGCCACGCGCTCATTGGCGTCGATCGGGTCCAACCCGTCGGCGGCGACGAACTGTTCGCCGAGCGACCCGACCAGCTCGCGTTTGAAGAACGCGAGCCGGGCCCGCCGGTCGATGACTACGAAGCATGGCTGCTCGCCCAGGCAGCCCGCATCGAATCGGCTGCCGCTCCGCAAGCCGAGGTACGCCGACTGGTTGCCTTCGGCCTGCTGCTCAGCGCCGCAGTGCTGTTCGGCTTCGGTTGGATTCGGCGTATTCGCCAGAGCAACACCGCCGGGTCGGGCGGCGGCCACTAGCCGCTGACGAACAATGCTTGAACTCGCGGTCGCTGCCGCCTTTCTGCTCGTCCCACTTGGCCGCTGGTTCTTCGCGACCCAAGGCCACCGTCGGCGCGTCGATGCGCTCGACGTACGAGTCCACGTCAATGGGATTCGCGGCAAGTCCTCAGTGACGCGATGTGTCGCTGGTGTGCTCCGCGAAGCCGGATACACGACGATCGCGAAGACCACCGGGTCCGCGGCCGTCGTGATCGACCAAGACGGGGTCGATCGCCCGATCGTGCGCACGGGGCCGGCGACCATCCTCGAACAGATCGAGATCATCCGCCGCTGGTTGACGCCCAAGACGAACGCGCTCGTGATCGAGTGCATGGCGATCAATCCGAACTATCAGCGCGTGTGCGAGCGACAGATCGTGCGCTCGCAGATCGGTGTGCTGACCAACGTTCGAGAGGACCATCAGGACGTGATGGGGGAGACCCTCCCCGAGATCGCCGAATCGCTGCTCAATACCTGCCCGCTCAACGGTGTCCTGATCACCGCCGAGATCAATCCCGAGATCGTTCCCGTGATCGAGCGGATCGCTGCGTCGCGAGGCACCGAACTCGTCGTCGTGCGAGCCGAAGATGTCGAGCCGGGGGAGATGCGCGGCTTCCGCCACATCGAGTTCGAAGAGAACGTGGCGGTCGGGCTCGAAGTCGCACGCCGCCTGGGGATCGACCGCGACGTTGCGCTGCGGGGCATGTACTCGGCCGAACCCGATCCGGGCGTGCTCCGGGTCGAGAACACGCTGATCCACCCTCGGTCTGGCCAAACCGACCGTGCCCCGGTGACGGTGACGTGGGCGAACATGTTTGCCGTCAACGATCGCGAGTCGACGATCGCGGTGATGGAACGGCTCAAGCGATTCACAACGGCAGAAACAGCAACCGTTGCCATCCTTAACAATCGACCCGACCGTCAGCAGCGGGCGGTGCAGTTCGCCGACATTGCATCGGTCGACCTCGACACCGACTACCTGGTCACGTTCGGTTCCTTCGAGCGAGTCGTCACCGAACGACTCATCGCCAACGGCTATCCGCAAGATCGCATCCTGAACCTCGGCGACGATCGCAACCCGACGTGGGACGAGATCGTCGACGAGATGCTGCTCGGGCTCGGCGTCGACCACATCCTGCTGGCGGGTCTGGTGAACATCCACACCCATCAGGCCGAGCAGATGATGGAGTTCTTCGAGCACGCCGAAACCACCGAACTCCTGCTCGCGGACGCAGTGAACCAACCGTGAGCCGCTCATGACCGACGTCTTGCTCTTCGACGAAGAACTCGTGCGCCTGACGTTCATCGTCGGGATTGCTGTGAGCGTGCTGGTGTACGAGCGCACCCACCGCACCACCGGCAGCTTGGTCGTACCTGGCTATATCGGTGCGTCGCTGCTGAGCCCGATCGCACTGCTCACCACCGGCTTGAACGCAGCGCTCACCTGGTTCCTCGTCGCCCGAGTGCTTCCACGATTCGCAGCGGTCTACGGCCGCACCTTGTTCGTCGTGAACATCGCCGTGTCGGTCGCACTCTCGATGCTGTTCGGCCCGGTCCTCGGGGCGGTGCTGCCAACCCAGGTGCCGCATCTCGACACCATCGGCTACGTCATCCCGGCGCTCATCGCCTACGACATGAATCGGCAAGGGGTGTCGCGCACCGCGACCACAGTGGCGATTACCGGCATGATCGCGGCAACACCGGCGCTCATTCTCGTCGCGTTGCGCCCCGCCGCGATTGAGCCGGTGCTTCCGGTCGACACCGTGCTGCGTGGTCTCGACGACTTCTGGCTGGCCATCGCTGCGCTCGTCAGCGTGGGCGTCGCGACGCTGCTGCAAGCGGGACATCAGCTGCGCTGCGGAGGCTTCATCGGCGCCATGTACATCGGTCTCATGGCTGGCGAGCCAGTTGCGGTCGTCTTCGTGGCGATCGTGGCGCTCATCACCTACGCGTTCGTGCAGTTCGCGCTTAAGCCGTACATGATCGTGTTCGGTCGTCGGAAGTTCGCCATCGTTTTGATGACCGGTTCGGTCCTGAGCTGGGCGACGCTCGAAGCAGCCGGCCACTGGCTACCAGGTGTGTTGAGTCTCGAGGGATTGCCGATCGCTGTGCTCTTCGTACCGGCGCTGCTCGCCAACGACATGGAACGCACCTCGGTGCCCGAGGTACTTGTCGGAACGACCGTGGCGGCCGCCGCGACCGTTTCGACCATCGTCGTATTGACCGGCCTGGTGGACTTCGAGCCGATCCCGACGTGGGCGCTGCCGACGATGCTGATCTCCGGAGTCGTGCTGGCCTTGCCTCGCATCTGGCCCGGGCTCGACACCTTGGGTGTGCCGCAGCCGCCTTCGCTCGATCCGCAGCTTCCGATCGCCCAACAGCTCTAAGCCGCGAACGCCAAACCGCTGCTGGCGAGCAGGCGGTTCTGGCCGGTGCGACGGTTTGCGGGGCAGCGGTCGGGTACGGTCAGTGCACCATGTGTGGCCGGTACGTCTCGGCGTCGTCGCCTCAACAGATTGCCGACTACTTCGGCGCAACCTCAGTGTCGGAATCGCTCGTCGAGTCCGACGGCAGTGACGCGGTCGAACCGAACTTCAATGTGGCGCCGTCAGTGCAGGTCCCGGCCATTCGTAATCTCGATGGCGACCGTCACCTCGAGACGTTCCGCTGGGGTCTGATCCCGAGCTGGGCGAAGTCGAAGAACATCGGCTTCAAAATGATCAATGCCCGCTCCGAGACCGCCGCGACCAAGAACTCGTTCCGGTCAGCCGCCAAGCGTCGCCGCTGCATCCTGCCCGCCGATGCCTTCTACGAGTGGACCGCAGAAGCCGATCCCGACGGCGGCAAGAAGCCCAAGAAGCAGCCGTGGTGCATCCAACGCGCCGATGGCGATCCGTTTGCCTTCGCCGGCCTGTTCGAGTTTTGGCGCGATCCCGAAGCTGATCCTGACGGCGGAGAAGAAGCGCCGCTGATCGTGAGCTGCACGGTGCTGACTCGAGAAGCCAACAAAGCCATCGAGCCGATCCACGACCGCATGCCGGTCATGCTCGCCCCGAACCGCTGGGATGCCTGGATGGATCCCGACAACGACGACTTTGCAGGCTTGCTGGCCTCGATCGATCCGGTGCCGGCTGAGCTGCTGGCGATCCATCCGGTCAGCACCGCAGTGAACAACTCACGTAGCCGTGGCGCTGAGCTCACCCAATGGGCTGAGCCGCTCGGCGCCGATCACAGCTGGGGCACGCCACCCGGGAGCAACACATGAGTGACGCACTCGACGTTGCCAACCTGCCGTGGGTCGTGCGCGTCCGTAGCTGGGGCGAACGCACCTGGGATCGCATCGACGCAATGTTGCTGCGACTGCAAGGACGCGTCGACACGCCTGGCTGGGACCGAGGCCTGCCGTACGCATTCGCGATGCTGCTCGCCGGTGTGCTCATCACGATCACGCTGGCCCGCCACCACTCGCTGCTGCACGGCGAAGAGACCGCCAAGTTCGCCCAAGCGACCTGGCAGATCGCCGAAGGGCTGCGGCCGGTCACCACCTTGTCGGGCGGTCACGTCGTCGCCGAACAGGGATCGCTGATCTTGTATCCGCTTGGTTTGCTGACGGCGATCCTGCCCCGCACCGAAACCCTGCTCGTCCTCAAAGCCCTCGCCCTGGCGATCACGATCATCCCGCTCTGGCGACTCGCTCGCGGCCAGGCCCGCCTGGGCATCGGTGTCTCAAGCGTCGTGGTCGTGGCCTACAGCCTCTACACCGCCGTGCACGCAATGAATGCGGCCGACTTCGCCCCGGCGGTGTTGGCAGTCCCTGCGCTGATGTGGGCGGTGCTGTTCGGCTTCCAGGAGCAGAAGCGGCTCATGGTCGCCGCCATCGTGTTCTCGCTGTGTTGTCGCGCCGATCTTGGAATCGCGATTGCTGGACTCGGCATCTTGTTGCTCCTCGAACGCAAGCGTCGCCTCGGCCAGATCGCGTTGCTCCTCGGCTTCGGCTGGTTCCTCGTGTCCATGTACGGCCTGCAACCGTGGCTCAACGACGGCAGCTACGAGTTCCTCGAGCCGTATTTCGCCTTCGGTGAGACACCGCTACGGGCGCTCTGGGGCATCTTCAGCCACCCGGTGCAGTTCCTGGACCTCGTGACCTCGCTGGCGAACTTCCAGCTCCTGGTGTCGCTGTTCGCCCCGGTGCTGTTCCTGCCGCTGACGGCGCCCCGCTATGTGCTGCCAGCGATGCCGCTGTACGTCCTCTACCTGGGCGCCGATGTCGAGGCTGGCCGTATTTCCGAAGCAGCCCAGACGGTACCGATCACGGTTTTCGTCTTTGTCGCCACGGTCTTCGCGCTCGAACGTGCCGGCACCACGCTCGTCAAGCGGGTGCGGGTCGAGCGGCGCATCATCCTGGCGCTTCTGCTCACGGCCCTCGTGTTCTTCATCCGTGACTCGCCAACGTCGCCGTACACCGAGCCGTGGCAGTGGGGCGAACGAGACGCCTTCGACGACGACCGCCTCGCTGCCGTTGACGAACTCGACGGGCTCAACGTGCCCGTTCGAGCCTCATCGTCGCTGCTTCCGTTGATGTCGGAACGACTGGGCGTCTTCGCCCTCGACACGTCCGGGCTCGCAACATCAGAACGAGACGTCGAACAGATCGTGG
>CALDGN010000270.1 GCA_937942965.1 uncultured Acidimicrobiales bacterium
GGCCTTGACGTTCGGGTCGTTGTTGATGACCTCGAGCGCTCCCGCCATGACGTCGGCATTTGCGCCGCCACCAATGTCGAGGAAGTTGGCGGGCTGTCCACCGACCTGGTTGACAACATCGAGTGTGCTCATTGCCAGTCCAGCGCCATTCGCAATGACGCCGACCGAGCCATCAAGGCCGACGTACTGGAGGCCCTTTGCGTGCGCTGCGGCTTCCCGCTCATCGCGGGTTTGCGTCTCGTCGTACTGGGCGTAGTCCGGGTGACGGAAATCGGAGTTTCCGTCGAGGGTGACCTTCGCGTCGAGCACGTGGACAGCGCCTTCGGGAGTCAGGATCAGTGGGTTGATCTCGACCATGTCGGCGTCGCCTTCGACATAGGCCGTGTACAACTTCTTGAGGATCTCGATCGATCCCTCAACAGCAGCCTCTGGCAGGTTGGCTGCAGCAACCCAGTCGGCAACTTCCTGGTCGGAGAGTCCTGCAACCGGGTCGACCCAGATCTTCGCGATGGCGTCCGGGTTCTCCTCTGCGACAGCCTCGATCTCGACGCCGCCTTCCTTCGACAGCATGCCGAGGTGCTTCTTGGCTGAACGATCCAAGGTGAAGCTTGCGTAGTACTCCTCGGCAATGTCTGAGGCCACTTCGATCCACACCCGCTTGACGATGTGTCCCTTGATGTCGAGGCCGAGGATGTTGCTGGCGTGCTCGCGCACGGCGTCGACGTCGGCTGCGAACTTCACGCCGCCGGCCTTGCCGCGGCCACCGGTGTGCACCTGCGCCTTGACCATGACAGGCGTGCCGAGCTCTTCAGCCGCGGCGACAGCCTCCTCGACCGAGAACGCAATCTTGCCGGGAGAAACCGGCATTCCGTACTCCGCAAAGAATTCCTTGCCTTGATATTCGAACAGATCCACAGGTTCCTCCGGGAGGGTCGGATAGGACGTCGTGATCCACGACTCCACAAGCGATACTAACTACTGAAACACGGTGATCGGACCTTGTTTGGAAACCCTTGATATTCAAAACTGAGGAACGTTTCGTATGCCCGTAGCTAAGGGTCCAAAATTCGACCTGCGTAGTGCCCTCATCTTCGGTGGCGTCGCAGTTGTCGCCGCCCTCGTGATCGGCTTCTTTGCGATCCGACTGGGCCAGCAGTCGAATACGTTGGTGCTCGGCGACCCGAACTTCGGCCAGATCCAAGCGGTGCGAATGTCCGAATCAATCGCGACCGACGGACCGGTGCTGTGGCCGGACATTGCGAACGGGACACGCGACATTTGGCTACAACACATTGGCGATGACCCCGGCGAGGGCTGGTTCGCATTCGATGCACGACTTCCCGGTGTCGGCCGTGAATGCAATGTCACCTGGAGCATTGCTCAGCGAACCTTCACCGACCCATGCACAGATGAGGTCTACCCCGAGGACGGCGAGGGCCTTCCCCAGATCCCGGTGTTCATCGACGAGACCACGCTCATCATCGACATCAACGGCGTGCACACCGAAGACGAGTTCGCCGGCTTCACGGGCTAGAGCCCGCCACAGCGTCAGCTAGATCTTCTCCAGAGGAGCCCAGCTGAGAAGGAGCTGCTTCTCACCGGCGCCGGAGAAGTTGACGCGAGCCTCGGCCTTGTCGCCAGCGCCCGTGATGTCGATGATGACTCCCTCACCGAACTTGGCGTGCCGGACGTCGTCGCCGACCTTCAGCCCGATCTCATCGGCACCGGATGGAGTTGGCCCACTGCGCTTCATCGCGGCATCGACCATCGACTCCCGGTTGGCAGCGCGAGCTCGGTCACGATCAGCAGCGGAGTACCCGCCACCGCCTCCATAGCTCGACCCGCCGCCGTACGATGAACCGGTTCTCGAACCGCGTCCATAGCTCGTGCCGCTCGACCCGAAGCTCGACGACTTCCTTCGAGAACGGCTGCCCTCGGCATCTTCAACAAGCCCAGCTGGAATCTCATCGAGGAAGCGGCTCGGCGGGTTGTACTGCGTTGTGCCATGGAGCATCCGACTCCACGCATGGGAGAGAAACAGTCGTTCGCGGGCTCGCGTGATGCCGACATAGGCAAGACGCCGTTCCTCTTCGAGTTCCCGTGGCTCGCCCAACGAGCGCATGTGCGGGAACACCCCGTCCTCGAGCCCGATGAGAAACACGATCGGGTACTCGAGGCCCTTGGCCGAGTGCAGTGTCATCAGTACGACCTGGCTCTCGTCGTCGTCGAGGCTGTCGGTGTCGGCGACGAGGCTGACCTGCTCGAGAAACTCCTCGACCGACTCGAAGTCCTCCGCACCACCGACGAGCTCGGCGAGGTTCTCCAGCCGACCTTCGGCTTCGATCGAACGTTCTTCTTCGAGGTCGGCCATGTAGCCGGACGCATCGAGCAGGTAGCGGAGCATCTCGGCGGGCCCGGTTTCCGGCAACTTCTCTGCAGCATCGTCGATGAGCACGAGGAACTCGTCGATGCCCTTCGGCGCACGGCCAGAGATTCCGGCTTCGTCATAGTTGCGCAGCGCCTCGATGAACGGCACGCCCATCATCTGGGCCCATTGATCGAGCTTGGCGACCGACGAATCACCCACGCCGCGCTTCGGCGTGTTGAGCACCCGCTTGATGCTGACCTCGTCGACCGGATTCACCACGGCCTTCAGATACGCCATGGCATCTTTGACCTCACGACGGTCGTAGAAGCGAGTGCCGCCGACCACCTTGTACGGAATGTTGACGCGAACGAGGTACTCCTCAAGCGCACGGCTCTGCGCGTTCGTGCGATAGAACACCGCCATGTCGCCCCAGCGATGTAGGCCGCCCTCGTGGATGCGGGCGAGCTCGTGGGTCACCCATTGGGCTTCGTCGGTCTCGTCGTCGGCGAAGTATCGCAGGATCT
>CALDGN010000271.1 GCA_937942965.1 uncultured Acidimicrobiales bacterium
ATGACGCCGACTTCCATGGCGGCGATTACTTCCACAATCTGCACCATCGCTACTTCGAGGTGAACTACGGCATGTTGCTGCTGCCGCTTGACAAGTGGTTCGGCACGTTCCACGACGGCAGCATCGAGGCCCACGAGCAGATGAAGGATCGCCGACGTTCGTCGGTCGACGCATGACATCACGACTCCACCGGCCGCTCACCGCGGACGAGGTCGACTCGTTCCGCCGCGACGGCGTGACGATGCTGCCGGCGATGTTCTCCGCCGACTGGATCGACGTGCTTCGTTCCGGCTTGGACGCACATCTGGACAGCCCCACTGAGCGGGCTCGCATCTGGGACCGCGACGCTGAGGGGCGAACCATGTTCTGGGACTCGATGGCGTGGCACGGCAACGACCAGTACCAACAGTTCGTCCACGAGTCGCCCGCGGCCGAGCTAGCCGGACGCCTGCTTGGTTCGAGCCGCGTGCACTTCTATTTCGATGCGGTGTTCGTTCGATCGCAGGGTTCGCAGTTCGAGACGCCATGGCACCAGGACGAGCCGTACTGGTCCGTGAGCGGCCACGACACCTGCACGATCTGGATGCCGCTCGTCCCTGTGAACGCTGCGAATGCGCTCGCCTTTGTCCCCGGATCGCATCGGCGTGACGAGGTGTTCGATCAGCCTGACTTCGGCGAACTCAATCCCGATGCCAAGGTCGACATCGACCGAAGCGACTTCTCCGCGATCGCCGAGGCGGACATCCCCGACATCGCCAGCGACCCTGACCGCTATGGCGTGGTGAGTTGGGACATGAAGCCCGGCGACTGCGTTGTGTTCAACAGTCGAATCCTGCACGGCGGATCCGGTCGACTTCCCGAGGACCGGGAGCTTCGAGTATTCACGTCGAAGTGGCTCGGCGACGATGTGCGCATCGCATTCCGCGACGTGGGCATGGACCCGGACTTCAGTGACATGATGCGAGCACACGGTCTCGCATCGGGCGATCGTCCCGGCACCGCACTGCTGCCGAAGATCTGGTCGACTGAGTAGTCCGTCGCCCTCCCCGCCGTGTGCGATCGTGGAGTGTGAGCGAACCGTGGACCTGTCGTCACATCCGCTTGTCGAACCCGGCCGGGCCAGGTGAGCCGAATGTGCCCCGGCTGCTTCGGGCGGTGGCCGACCTCATCGAGCGCATCGGCGATGACATCGAGGTGCTCGACATGGCCATGCACACCGACAACCACCCCGATGGCGTGTGGACGGCGATGAACATTTACTACCGCCGAGGCGCACCCCGCCGGCCCCGACCTCAATTCGAGGGCTGACGCCCGCACCCGGACTACTAGGGCACACCCAGCTCGCCAGGACCGCACGATCAGAAACCGAACGCAGCGTTTCCGAGCGCAGCGAGGAAAGGCGGACTACCCGGCTAGTAGCTCGCATAGGTGCACCGCTCCAGGAACAAACCCTGGGGCGGTGCAACGCGTGGCACCTCGCGTCGATCCTTGGCCGCAAGGATTCTCGGGACCTCGTCGAGGGGCAGGCTGTTGCGACCGACGTCGACGCACAAGCCAGTGATCGAGCGAACCATCTGCTGACAGAACGCCGATGCTGAGATCACCAGATGGATCTCGTCATTGTCGGCAGCAGCCCAGTCGACCGCCCGCAGATCACGCATGCGGGTCTTCTCTCGCTCGGTGCCGTCGTCGATCGTGACGACCTGGCGGCGACAGAACGACGAGAAGTCGTGCGTGCCAAGCAGGTGTTGCCCGGCCGCGTTCATGGCATCGATGTCGAGCTCTTCGGCCAGGCGCCAGGTGACGTCGAGCCGGAACGGGTCCGGCGTGCGTCGCTGTAGCAGCCGGTACCGGTAGGTCCGACCGGTGCAGCTGAACCGAGCATCGAAGTCGTCGGCAACGGCACGGACCTCGTGCACCGCCACATGCGGTTTGCACAGTCCGTTGATCGACGCCCGGAACTTGTAGTCGTCGAACTCGACGTCGGTGTCGAAGTGCACGACCTGGTCGAGCGCGTGCACGCCCGCGTCGGTCCGGCCAGCGCAGGTGATGGGCACCTCGTGGCGCAAGATCGTTTCCAGCGCAACGCGAAGAACGCCCCCAACAGTGGGGACGCCCTCATTAGGTGCAAACCCTCGGAAGGGTCCACCGTGATAACTCAGCCGCAGCAGGTAACGAGCCACGGCCCGATTTCGCTATACGAGTTCGATGCGCGCCATGGGCGCGTTGTCACCGCTGCGTGGACCGAGCTTCAGGATGCGGGTGTAGCCACCCGGGCGATCGCTGTAGCGAGGACCGAGGTCATCGATGAGCTTCTGAGCGATCTCACGGTCGTCCAAGAACTGGATGAGCTGACGATGATTGTGCAGCCCGCCCTTCTTAGCCTTGGTGATCATCTTCTCAGCGATGGGGCGCATGGCCTTGGCCTTGGCTTCGGTCGTCACGATCGCCTCAGCGGCGACGAGCGACGAAACCAGGTTGGCCATCATCAGCTTCTGGTGTTGCGAGCTGCCGCCGAAGCGACGGCCCTTGCGGGGGGTTGCGGGCATGATCAATCAGCTCCGGGTTGCGAGCGAAAGACCACGCTCGTCGAGTTTTGCAGCAACTTCATCGAGCGACTTCTGGCCGAAGTTAGTGATGGCCAGGAGATCGTCGATGGACTTCTCAAGCAGCTCACCGATCGTGTTGACCTGGGCACGCTTGAGGCAGTTACGGGGACGCTCGGACAGTTCGAGATCCTCGATCGGAAGATCAAGGTCGGGCGAGCCGCTGGCAGAAGCGGTTGCTTCGGCAAGCTCAAGGCCCTCAGGCTCGTCGCTCATCTCTTCGACGAGCTGCACGATTGCCCGCAGCGTTGCACCGGCCGAAGCCAGAGCGTCGCGAGGGGTGATCGAGCCGTCGCTCTGAATTTCGAGCACGAGGCGGTCGAAGTTCGTCGATTGCTCAACGCGAGCAGCCTCAACATTGAAGCTCACGCGACGGATCGGCGAGAACAGAGCATCGACCGGAATGAGGCCAATGGCGCCACCGGTGTCCTGATCTGCTGCTGAGAGATAGCCATGGCCACGCTCGATCGTGAGATCGCACGCCAGGCGTGCCTTCTCATTGAGCGTCGCGATCACGAGATCGGGGTTCAGGACCTCGATCTCGGGATTCGTCTGCAGATCGGCGGCGGTCACGGTTGCTGGACCGGCCACGTCGAGTCGCACGACAACCGGCTCATCGCTGTAGCTGCGAACGACAACATCCTTGATGTTCAGGATGATGTCGGTCACGTCCTCAGCAATGCCGGGAAGGGTGTCAAACTCGTGAAGAGCGCCATCGATACGAACCTGTGTGATGGCCGCGCCTGGAATCGACGAAAGCAGGGTGCGACGAAGGGAGTTACCCAACGTTGCACCAAACCCCTGCTCGAGGGGTCCGATCGCAAATTTTTGGCGGTTGGCCGATTCATCGTTGACGGCTTCAACGGTCGGACGTTGAATGACGAGCATTCGTGTCACCTCGGGGTAGATGGACCGGACGGCTCTGGACTCGCCGCCGGTTTGCGCTTCGACTACTTGCTGTACAACTCGACGATCAACGATTCCCGGATGGGAACGTCGATCTGTTCACGGATCGGACGGTTGCGTACGGTGGCTTCCCAGCCCTCGCCGCCCATGTCGATCCATGCTGGAGCTGGCCGGTCAACCACATCGTTGTTCCATTGGAACGTGTGGCCTTCCTTGCTCTTTGGTCGCACCGAAACCACATCGCCCTTACGAAGGCGGTAGCTCGGGATGTTGACCCGACGGCCATTCACATTGATGTGACCGTGATTCACGAACTGGCGAGCCTGCGGGCGGGTCTCTGCCCAACCAACGCGGTAGACCAGGTTGTCGAGGCGCAGTTCAAGGAACTGCAGCATGTTCTCGCCGGTCACGCCCTGCTTGCGGGAAGCTTCCTTGTACAGGTTGCGGAACTGGCGCTCCGTCAGACCGTACGTGAAGCGAGCCTTCTGCTTTTCCTGCAGCTGGATCAGGTATTCGCTGACATTGCCGCGGCGACGGGTACGACCGTGCTCGCCGGGCGGGTAGGGGCGCTTGTCGAGAGCGACAGCTTCGCCCTTGGTGCCCCAGATGTTGGTGCCGAGACGACGCGCAACGCGTGCCTTGGGTCCGGTGTAGCGAGACATCAGCCCCTCCGACGCTTTGGTGGGCGGCAACCGTTATGTGGGACCGGCGTTACGTCCTTGATGCCGGTCACCTCGATGCCGAGATTCTGAATGGAACGGATCGCGGTCTCGCGGCCCGAACCGGGGCCGGTGACTTCGACGTCAGCCTTGCGCATGCCGTGCTCCATGGCCTTGCGGCCAGCAGCTTCAGCAGCGGTCTGAGCGGCGAACGGGGTGCTCTTGCGAGATCCCTTGAAGCCACTGCTACCGGCCGAGGCCCAGGCAATGACATTGCCGGACTGGTCGGTGATCGAGATGATGGTGTTATTGAAGGAGCTCTTGATGTGAACGACGCCATACGGCACGTTCTTGCGCTCCTTGCGCTTCGCCATTACTTCATCACCTTCTTCTTGCCCGCAACGGTCTTCTTTGGACCCTTACGAGTGCGTGCATTGGTGTGGGTGCGCTGGCCACGGACGGGAAGTCCACGACGGTGACGCAGGCCCTGGTAGCAACCGATTTCCATCTTGCGCTTGATGTCCTGTTGGACTTCACGGCGCAGGTCACCCTCGACGCGGAGGTTGCCTTCGATGTAGGAGCGGAGCTTGGCGACCTCTTGGTCGGACAAGTCGCGCACTCGGGTGCTGTGGTCGATCTCGCAAGCGTCGAGCACCTGACGGCTAACCGTCGGTCCGATACCAAAGAGATACGTGAGCGAGATGACAGCGCGCTTTTCACGCGGAATGTCGACGCCGGCGATACGTGCCATTGTTCAGCCCTGTCGTTGCTTGTGTCGTGGGTTTGTGCAGATGACCTGGATGCGGCGATGACGCCGAATCACGCGGCAGTTGTCGCACATCTTTTTGACGCTGGGTCGTACTTTCATAACGATCTCGAAAGGTCGGGGGGTGGGACGGCTACTTGTAGCGGTACGTAATGCGACCTCGGGTGAGGTCGTACGGGGTGAGTTCAACTTGGACCTTGTCGCCAGGCAGGATGCGGATGTAGTGCATCCGCATCTTCCCGGAGATGTGAGCGAGCAGCTCGTGGCCGTTGTCGAGCTCGACACGGAACATGGCGTTGGGCAGGCTCTCAAGAACCGTGCCCTCCATCAAAATTGCGTCTTCTTTGGTAGCGATGATGCTTACCTTCCGTCTTGTGGAATAGTGCGGTGACCCGCACCTGTCCTAGCGCGCGTCAACGGAGGTCAACGCGCGCAAACAACTAGCTTATTCCCCGCACCCTCCGGAACCAACCTGAGGGTCGGTGCCATTGAGGGCATCGAGGGCCGAACGGACCCGGCCGAAGACGTCGTCTTCGTTACCAAGGCCGTCAACCGTCATGAGGAGACCGCGCTCGTCGAACCAGTCGAGCAGAGGGCGGGTTTGCGATTCATAGAGTTCGAGGCGCTTGGCAATCGACTCAGGCGTGTCATCGTCGCGGCCACGGGCGAGCATGCGCTCGGTGACTTCTTCGATGGGCACCTCGAGATTGATCGCCGCGTCGATCGAGCGGTCGCCGAGGATCGCCACCAGTTCCTCGGCCTGGGCCGGGGTTCGGGGAAAACCGTCAAGCAGCACGCCGTTCGCAACGATGTCGTCAGCCGACAGCCGTTCACTCACAATGCCGATCATGGTGTCGTCGTCGACAAGGCCGCCGGCGTCCATGATTGCCTTGGCCGCAAGGCCAAGCTCGGTCTCGTCGGCGATCGCGGCGCGAAGCATGTCACCGGTGGAGACATGCACGCAGCCAAAGGCGTCGACGATGTGAGCACTTTGGGTGCCCTTGCCGGCGCCCTGGCGACCAAAGATGACGAGATGGAGAGGGCTCATTTCAGGAAGCCCTCGTAGTTACGCATCATGAGCTGGCTATCGATCTGCTTCATGGTTTCAAGACCAACGCCAACGGCGATGAGGATCGAGATACCCGAGAAGCCGAAGAAGCCGGTGCTTCCGGCCGGCAGCACGAGGCCAAGTGCCACAGCGGGCAACAAGGCGACGATGGCGATGAAGATCGCGCCGGGGAACGTGATGCGAGAAAGGATCTTGGCCAGGTGGCGCTCGGTCTCAGGACCAGGACGCATTGGCGCAATGTGGCCACCTTGGCGGCGCAGCTCGTCAGCCTTCTTGACCGGATCGAATGTGATCGCGGTGTAGAAGTAGGCGAAGCCGATGATCAGCAGGCCGAAGATGATCAGGTAGACCGGATCAGCCGGGTTCACCAAGCGACGGTCGACCCAGTCACGCACCGTGTCACCCCAGCCCGAAGGCAAGACGACAGCGACGAGCTGTGGCAGGTAGAGCACCGACGAAGCGAAGATGATCGGGATAACACCGCTCTGGTTGACCTTGAGCGGGATGAAGGTCGAGGTGCCGCCGTATTGGCGACGACCGACGACACGCTTGGAGAACGTGACCGGGATACGGCGCTGGCCGTTCTCGATGAACACGATGGCGACAAGCATGACGATGTAGAGGATCAGGATGCCGATGATCCAGCCGATGCCGCCGTTGTTGTAGACGTCGACGAACTGGTTCGGGATGGTCGTCATAACCGAGGCGAAGATGATGATCGAGATGCCGTTGCCGACACCCTTCTGGGTGATCAGCTCGCCCATCCACATCAGCAGTGCCGTACCGGCGGTCAGCGTGAGGACCACGAGACCGACGCGAGGCGCCGTGAAGGTTGGCAGCAGGTCAAGACCGTTGCCAGCCTCGCCCGATGAGCCGGTGCCGAAGCCACTCCCCTGTCGGTTGAACAAGAAGGCGAAGCCCGTCGACTGCACGATCGCAATGGCGATCGTCATGTAACGAGTCCACTGCGTGATCTTGCGTTGGCCGACCGCGCCTTGGTTTTGCCACTGCTCGATGCGCGGAATCACGATGCCGAGAATCTGCATGATGATCGACGCAGTGATGTATGGGAACACGCCGAGGGCAAAGATCGCCATCTGCGTGAGCGCACCACCAGAGAACAGTGCGAGGAAGTCGAGCACACCGCCACCCTCGAGCTCGGTACGAGCTCGAATGGCAGCGACAGCGTCAAAGTTGATACCGGGCGACGGAATGAACGCGCCGATGCGGTAAATGACAACCATCGCAAAGGTGAAAAGCACCTTGTTTCGCAAATCTGGGATACGCCAGATATTGCCGATGTTCCGCAGGGTGTTGAGCATGGGCCGTTGTTACTCCGATCGGTTCCGCAGGAAGCAGATCAGCGGTTTTGGTGGGCGCTGCCCTTGGCCGCCGGACGAACACGGTACGGCGAGGGAAGTTCGACGGCGGAGCCGCCTGCTGCCTCGATCGCGGCCTTGGCAGAAGCCGAGAATGCGTGCGCCCGTACGGTGACTGCACTCGAAAGTGTGCCACGGCCGAGAACCTTGACGAGCGCGCCCTTGCCAACGAGACCGTTGGCGTAGAGCAGCTCAGGTGAAACTTCGGTCAGACCCGATTCAGCGATCGTGTCCAGGTTGATGGCCTGGTACTCGACACGGAAGGGGTTGTTGAAGCCGCGCAGCTTAGGAATGCGCTGGAAGAGTGGCATCTGGCCACCTTCGAAGCCGACGGGGACCTTGCCCCGACCGCGCGACTGCTGGCCCTTGGTGCCCTTACCGGCGGTCTTACCGCCGGCGCCGCCGATACCGCGACCGACGCGCTTCTTGCGCTTGTTCGAGCCTTCAGCAGGCTGGAGGTCATGAATCTTCATTGCTGAGTCCTCAGTCGTCGATCTCTTCGACACTCACCAGGTGTGGCACCTTGGCGAGCATGCCCCGGATCTCCGGGCGGTCAGGAAGGTCGTTCGATGCACCCAAGCGACGCAGGCCGAGGGCACGCAAGGTGCCGCGCTGCTTTGGCTTGGTGCCAATGGATGAACGGGTCTGGGTTACGCGAAGTGCCATGATCAGCCCTCACTGGCGCCGACGGCGGCGCCCTTCTTGCGGGTGTCCAGGTAGGCAGCCCAAAGGCCACCGGGGACGAATTCTTCGGCGTCGAGGCCACGCAAACGGGCAACCTCGTCAGGACGCATGAGTCCGTCGAGACCAGCCATCGTCGCACGAGCGACGTTGATGTGGTTCGAGGAACCGAGCGACTTGCAAAGCACGTCGTGGATGCCGGCCTCTTCGAGGATGACGCGAGCAGCGCCACCGGCGATCACACCGGTACCGGGAGCAGCGGGCTTGAGCAGCACGCGGCCAGCACCGAGTTCACCGACGATTGGGTGGGTGATGGTTCCGCCGGCCAGGGGCACAGCGATCATCGAGTTCTTGGCCTCTTCGGTGCCCTTCTGGATTGCCAGAGGGACTTCCTTGGCCTTGCCGTAGCCCAGGCCAACGCGGCCCTTGCCATCACCAATCACCACAAGCGCGGTGAAGGAGAAGCGACGGCCGCCCTTGACGACCTTGGCGACGCGGTTGATGTTGATGACACGGGAATCACGCAGGCCGTCATCGCGGTCACGGCCCTGTCCTCGGTCATTACGGTCGTTGCGGCGACCTCTGTCGTCAGCCATCAGAACTCCAGTCCGGCTTCGCGGGCAGCGTCGGCGAGTGCGGCAACCCGGCCGTGGTAGCGATTGCCACCTCGGTCGAACACCACGGTTGACACGCCGGCGGCCTTGGCCCGTTCGGCGATGAGCTGTCCAACCTTCGCGGCGGCCACGGAATTCCCGGTGGCGCCACTGCGGATGTCAGTCTCGAGGGTTGATGCGGATGCCATGGTGACACCAGCGTCGTCGTTGATCAGCTGCGCAACGATGTGCCGGTTCGAGCGGAACACCGAAAGACGCGGACGTGCTTCGGTGCCGACGACCTTGCGGCGCAGGCGTGCGTGGCGGCGGTGCCGTGCGGCACCTCGGCTCTTCGATGCCATTACTTGGCTGCCTTTCCGGCCTTGCGGATGACGTGTTCACCGACGTAGCGGATGCCCTTACCCTTGTAGGGCTCAGGCTTGCGGAAGGCACGGATCTCAGCGGCGACTTGGCCAACGGCCTGCTTGTCGATGCCGATGACCGAAATCTTCTGCTGGTCGGGCACCTCAAATTCGATGCCATCAGGTGCGTTGTAGACAACCGGGTGGCTGAAACCGAGCTGCAGATCAAGGCCATTCTTGCCCTTGGCTGCGGCACGGTAACCAACGCCGATGATCTCGAGGTCCTTGCGGAATCCCTCGGTGACACCGATCACCATGTTGTTGACCAGCGAGCGGGCGAGACCGTGAAGGGCCTTCGATTCGCGCTCGTCGTTCGGGCGAGCGAGGGTCAGCTCTTCACCGTCGACCGAGGCAGAAATGCCATCGGGCATGGTGTAGCTGAGTTCGCCCTTAGGGCCCTTGGTCGAGATGTTCTGTCCGTCGATCGTGATGTCGACGCCGGAAGGGACCGGGATTGTTGCATTACCAATGCGGCTCATCGTGTCCTACCAGACGTAGCAGAGGACCTCGCCGCCAAGACGGCGGCGACGAGCCTCACGGTCGCTCATGAGACCCTTGCTGGTGGAGACCACGGCTACGCCGAGACCGCCAACCACGCGAGGGATGTCCTTGGATCCGGAATACACACGCAAGCCTGGCTTGGAGACCCGCTTGAGACCCGAGATGACGCGCTCACGCTTAGGCGAGTACTTCATACGGATCGTCAGGGTCGAACCTGGCTTGCCGACGTTCTCAGCGACATCAAAGCCGCCGATGTAACCCTCGGACTCCAACATGGAGGCCAGGGCGATTTTCAGCTTGGCGCTCGGCATGGAAACCTCGTCATGCATCGCCGTGTTGGCGTTGCGAATACGGGTCAGCATGTCTGCGACGGGATCGGTCATCATCGTTGCATCACCCCTTACCAGCTGGCCTTGGTTACGCCCGGCACTTCGCCGGCGTGAACCATCTTGCGGAGACAGACTCGGCAGAGGCCGAATCGGCGGTACACCGAACGAGGCCGGCCACAACGGCGGCATCGGGTGTAGCCCCGGACCTTGAACTTGGGCGTTTTCTGCTGCTTCTCACGAAGCGCTTTCTTTGCCATGATCAGTTGTCCTTTTTGAACGGGAAGCCGAAGGCATCGAGGAGGGCACGACCCTGCTCGTCGGTCATCGCCGTGTTGACGATCGTGATGTCCATGCCGCGGGTGCGGTCGACATCGTCGTACTCGATCTCCGGGAAGATGAGCTGTTCGGTAACACCGAACGTGTAGTTGCCGTGTCCGTCGAAAGACTTGGTCGGCAGGCCACGGAAGTCACGGATGCGGGGAATCGCCAGCGTGATGAGCCGGTCGAAGAACTCCCACATGCGGTCGTTACGCATGGTGACTTTGACGCCGATTGGGTTGCCCTCACGGAGCTTGAACCCGGCGATTGACTTCTTGGCACGCGTCGTGATCGGACGCTGGCCGGTGATGGTCGTCATGTCGGTGATCGCTCCTTCGAGGAGCTTCGCCTGTTGGACGGCTTCACCGACGCCCATGTTCACGACGATCTTCGACATGCGAGGAACCATCATGACATTGGGGAGTTCGAGCTGGTCCTTGAGGGCCATCCGAATCTCGGTGTCGTACTTGACCTTGAGGCGGGGGCCCGTGGCCGTTGCGGTGCTCACTTGATCTCCGCTCCGGTGCGCTTGCAGATGCGCACCTTGGTTCCGTCGTCTTCGATGCGGAAGCCAACGCGGGTCGGCTTGCCGTCTTTGGGGCTGACGACAGCCAGCTTCGAAAGACGGATCGGCATGTTGACATCGATGATGCCGCCCTGGTTGATCTCGTCAACCGGACGCTGGCTCTTGCGGGCCACATTGATGCCTTCGACGATCGCACGATCAGACGTGGGCAGGACTTCGACGACCGAACCTTCGCGACCCTTGTCCTTGCCGGACAGGACCACGACGCGGTCACCCTTGCGAATCTTTGCCATTACAGCACCTCTGGAGCAAGCGACACGATGCGCATGAAACGCTTCTCGCGGAGCTCACGGCCGACGGGACCGAAGATGCGGGTCCCGCGCGGTTCGCGGTTGTCATTGATGATCACGGCGGCGTTCTCATCGAACTTGATGTAGCTGCCGTCTGGGCGACGACGCTCCTTGGCCGTGCGGACGATGACGCACTTGACGACCTCGCCCTTCTTGACGCCTGCCGCTGGCATGGCGTCTTTGACGGTGGCGACAATGATGTCGCCCACGCCGGCGTAGCGACGCTTGGAGCCGCCGAGCACCTTGATGCAAAGGACTTCCTTTGCACCACTGTTGTCGGCGATCTTCAGGCGTGATTCCTGCTGGATCATGGCTGCCTCCTACCGATCAGCGCGAGCGCTCAAGGATCTCAACCAAGCGCCAGCGCTTGGTCTTCGACAGCGGACGGATTTCTTGCACGCGGACACGGTCGCCAACATTGGCGTCGTTCTCTTCGTCGTGCACGTAGAGACGCTTGTCGCGCTGGACCGTCTTGTTGTAACGACGGTGGCGGACACGGTCGGTGGCCACGACCACGAGGGTCTTGTCCATCTTGGTGGAGGCAACGATGCCCTCGCGGATCTTGCGGGGGTTCTCGCGGGCCTCGGTTTGGGTCTCTTCAGCCATCACTCGGCTCCCTGGGCTTGGGCCTCAGCTGCGTTGATCTCACGCATGCGGAGTTCGGTCTTGATGCGGGCGACGTCACGACGGACGACGCCGATCCGCTGGTTGTTGTCCAGCTGGCCAGTGACGATCTGGAACCGGAGGTTCAGCAATTCGTCCTTGGTTTCGTCGAGCAGCTCGAGCAGATCGCTGTCGCTGAGCTCGGTCAGGTTCTGCTTAGCCATCAGAAGCCGTCCTTGCGGGTCACGAACTTGCACTTCATTGGAAGCTTCTGGATCGCACGTTCGATAGCGGCACGAGCGATTGCTTCGTCGTGGTAGGCCAGCTCGAACATGATGCGACCGGGCTTCACCACAGCAACCCACATTTCGGGGTTGCCCTTGCCGGAGCCCATGCGGGTTTCGGCTGGCTTCTGGGTGATCGGCTTGTCTGGGAAGACGTTGATCCACACCTTGCCGCCACGCTTGATGTGACGGGTCATGGCGATACGGGCTGCCTCGATCTGGCGGGCGGTGACCCAGCCTGGCTCGAGTGCCTGGATGCCGAATTCGCCGAAGCTGACGGCGTTGCCGCCCTTGCTCTGGCCCTTCATGCGTCCGCGGTGGTGCTTGCGGTGCTTTGTCCGCTTAGGCATCAACATGGCTCAGTCTCCCTGGCCTGGACGGAAGCGCTCCGTCTCGCTGTTCTCACGTGAGAGGCGATCGATCTCTTCTTCGGCGTCGAGCAGCTTCTCGAACTCGGGATCGGCTTCGCCCAGCAGCGGTGCCGGCTTTTCTTCCGGTGCTGCTTCGCCCTCGGGTGCGGCTTCGGCGCGACCGCCGGAGCTGATGACACGCTTGGGACGGTCGGCGTCGGCGGCGTCGCCAACGGCCATTGCGGCTTCTGCGGCGATCTTGGCTTCGGGCTGAACCTTGTAGGGCAGGATTTCACCCTTGTAGATCCAGACCTTGACGCCGATGCGGCCGTAGGTCGTGATGGCTTCGCGGAAGCCGTAGTCGATGTCGGCACGGAGGGTGTGCAGAGGCACCTGGCCTTCGCGGTACCACTCGGTGCGGCTCATCTCAGCGCCGCCGAGGCGACCCGAGCACTGGACTCGGACGCCGAGGGCGCCGGCCTTGGTGGCGTTCTGCATCGCACGCTTCATGGCACGACGGAAGGCGACACGACCAGCGAGCTGGTCGGCGATGCCCTGGGCCAGGATTGCAGCGTCCATATCGGGCTGCTTGATTTCCTGGATGTTGAGCTGGACCTTGTTGTTGCCGGTGATCTTGGTGAGGCCGGCGCGGAGGCGGTCGGCTTCGGTGCCACGGCGACCGATCACGATGCCCGGGCGTGCGGTGTGCACGTCGATGCGGAGGCGATCACGGGTGCGCTCAACCTCGACACGGCTGATCGCAGCATGCGGCAGCTCGGTCATGAGGTAGTCGCGGATCGTCCAGTCCTCGATCAGGAGGTCTTGGTACTCCTGGCGGGTGGCGAACCAACGGCTCTTCCACTCGGTCGTGATGCCGAGTCGGAAGCCGTACGGGTTGACTTTCTGTCCCATGCTTACTCTTCTTCCTCGGCGGCAGCGCCACCATCGACCATGGCCTGGGCTTGTTCAACCCATCCGTCGATGTCGTCGCCCTGGATGTCATCGGCGAGCTCGGCTCGCTTGTCGTCACTGATTGCAGCGAGGGCTGCGATCGAGCCAACGCCAGCAGCGACAAGCTGCTCAGCGAACTTCGGGCCGATGCCGTTGATGTCGGTCAGATCGGTTGCCGTCGACTCAGCGTCACCGCTGTCATCGGCGGCTGCAGCTGGAGCGTCGTCCTGGCTGCTCTGCACACGACGGCGACGGGCCTCGGCCTGTGCGGCGCTGGTGCCACCACGGGCAGCCTGGCGCTCACGGCGAGCGTCGATCTCGTCGGCCTCGTAGCGGCTGACGATGACCGTGATGTGTGCGGTGCGCTTGTTGATGCGGCTTGCACGGCCTCGGGCACGAGGCTTGAAGCGCTTCATGGTCACGCCTTCGTCGGCGTAACAAGCGGAGACGTACAGCTCGTCTTCGGCAATGCCGTCGTTGTGACCGGCGTTGGCGACAGCGGACTCGAGGACCTTGGAAACGACCTCGGAGACTCCGGTTTCGGAGAACTGCAGAATGGTGCGAGCGTCTTCAACCGATTCGTTGCGAATCAGGTTGAGCACACGGCGGGCCTTGCTGGCCGAGCCACGAACGTGCTTGGCCTGGGCGCGGGTACCGGGGCGCTCATTCGTCTTGGGACCTGCCATCAGCGACGTGCTCCCTTTTCCTGTCCCGCATGGAAGCGGAAGGTGCGGGTTGGGGCGAACTCACCAAGCTTGTGGCCGACCATCGACTCGTTGATGTAGACGGGCACGTGCTTGCGACCATCGTGCACGGCGATCGTGTGACCGACCATGTCGGGGATGATCGTCGAGCGACGGGACCACGTGCGGACGACCTTCTTGTCGCCCGAATCGTTCAGTTCGTCGATCTTCTTCAGGAGGTGCCCATCTACGAATGGGCCCTTCTTGAGACTTCTCGGCATGACGGGCTCCTAGCGGCGCTTGCCGCGGGTGCGGCGGCGACGGACGATCATCTGCTCGGACTGCTGCTTGCGGTTACGAGTCCGCATTTCGGGCTTGCCCCATGGCGACACCGGATGGCGACCACCAGAGGTCTTACCTTCACCACCACCGTGCGGGTGGTCGACGGGGTTCATGGCGACACCACGAGTCTGGGGGCGAACGCCCATCCAGCGAGCTCGACCGGCCTTACCGATCTTGATCAGCTCGTGGTCGCTGTTGCCGATGACACCAATGGTGGCTCGGCAGTCGATTGGCACACGGCGCATTTCGGTGCTGGGCAGACGCAGCGTGGCGAACTTGCCCTCTTTGGCGACGAGCTGGACGCTCGAGCCGGCGCTGCGGGCCAGCTTGCCGCCACCACCGGGAGCGAGCTCCACGTTGTGGATGACGGTACCGACCGGGATGTAGCGGATCGGAAGTGCACAACCGGAACGGATCTCGGCCTCGGGGCCGTTGCTGACGATGTCGCCAACGCCCAAACCCGCGGGGGCGAGGATGTAGCGCTTCTCACCGTCGTGGAAGTGCAGCAGGGCGATGCGGCAGGTGCGGTTCGGGTCGTACTCGATCGACGCAACGGTGGCGGGCACGCCGTCCTTGTTGCGCTTGAAGTCGATCTGGCGGTAGCGCTGCTTGTGGCCACCACCGCGGTGACGGCTCGTCTTGCGACCGTGGTTGTTACGACCACCGGACTTGTGCTTGGGCGACAGCAGCGTCTTCTCGGGCGTCGTCGTGGTGATTTCGGAGAAATCGTGCGACGTCTGGAAGCGGCGGCCGGGGCTTGTCGGCTTACGGCGACGAATAGCCATGATCAGACCTCGAACAGTTCGATCGAGTCACCCTCGGCGAGGGTGACGAGTGCACGCTTGCGATCGGGGCGCTTGCCCCAGGTGTTGTTCTTGCGGTTGCGCATGCGCTTCCCCTTGCGGTTCAGCGTGTTGACCTTGAGAACGGAGACACCGAAGATCGATTCGACGGCGTCCTTGATCTCGGGCTTGGAAGAGCTCGAGTGGACTTCGAACGTGTAGACGTTGTCCTCGAGAAGCGTGTAGCTCTTCTCGCTCACGATGGGGCGAACGATGACGTCGCGTGGATCCTTCATCATTCCTCCTCGTCCGAGGCAGCGGCGGCAACCGGCTGCTCGGAGGAATCGTCGTTGGCGTCGTTCGCAGCAGCGACGGCCGGAGCGGTGTCGAGCTTGGCCTGGAAGGCGGCGGCACGAGCGGCCTTGCGATCAGCGGGGGCCGGACGGCTTTCGCAGGTCGCTTCGAAGGTGGACTTGGAGAAGACGATGAAGTCGCTCACCAAGACGTCGTAGGTGTTGAGCTGATCGGGTGCGATCGTCTCGACGCCGACGAGGTTGCGGAAGCTCTTGAGCGCCGCCGTGTCGTCACGGTCGACGACGATGAGGATGCGGCCCCAGACATCGATCTGGCTGAGCAGCTCGATGGCCTGCTTGGTCTTGGGCTCGCTCAGACCGAAGTCGTCGAGTACGCGAACCTTGTTGTCCGCAGCGCGGTCCGACAGTGCGGAGCTCAGCGCCAGGCGGATCATCTTCTTCGGGGTGCGCTGGCCGTAGTCACGGGGCTTGGGGCCCATGGCCACGCCACCACCACGCCAATGCGGCGCACGGGTGGAACCCTGACGGGCACGACCGGTGCCCTTCTGACGCCATGGCTTGGCGCCACCACCGCTGACCTCAGCACGGGTCTTGGTGGAGTGGGTGCCCTGACGCTTTGCAGCGAGCTGGGCGGTAACGACCTGGTGCATGACCGGAACGTTCGGCTCGACGCCGAAGAGGTGATCCGGACCGCTGACCGAACCAGCGGAGCCGCCGGAGGTCGTGAGAACGTTGAAATCAGGCATCGTCGCCTCCGCTTTCTGCAGCCGCGGCCACAGGTTCCATCGGGGTGCTCTTGACGGCGTTACGGATGATCACCGTTGCGCCACGAGGACCCGGTACCGAACCCTTGACGAGGATGACACCCTCGCCAGCGTCGGCCTTGACGACCGTGAGGTTCTGGGTGGTCACACGCTCAGCGCCCATGCGTCCAGGCATCTTCTTGCCCTTGAACACACGGCTCGGCGTGGCGCACTGGCCAATGGCGCCAGGCTTGCGGTGCACGCGGTGGGCACCGTGGCTGGCGCGCTGGCCGGCGAAGTTGTGCCGCTTCATGGCGCCGGCGAAGCCTTTGCCCTTGCTCACCGCAGTGACATCGACAAGCTCGCCTTCGACCATGATCGCGGCGGTGATTTCGTCACCGACGGACATGTCACCGACGTCGTCGAGACGAAGCTCGACCAGCTTGGTGCCAGGCGCGACTGCGCCTTTGGCGAAATGGCCGGCCTCAGGGCTGGTCAAGCGGTGCGGTTTTTGTTCACCCCAGGTGACCTGCACGGCGCTGTAGCCGTCGATCTCGGGGGACTTGACCTGCACTACTCGACACGGCTGCACGGCAAGTGCCGTGACGGGAACGAGGCGGTTTTCCTCGTCCCATACCTGGGTCATGCCAATCTTGGTTCCAACAATCGCTTTGCTCGCCATTGGTCTTTCCGGAATCTCGATTGAGGGGGGCGTTCACGCAAACGCTCCGCCAGGCACAGGCCTGAGCGGAGCGAAGCTTCGGATGTGTGATCTGGTTCCCGGAGGCCTTGATCAACGTCGAAATAAAAGTCGAACAACGTTCGACCGGACCAAGTGAGGCTAACGGGGTGAAATAGCGTTCCCCACCCCGTTGCGGCGCGGTTTCTTGGTTTATCCCCGCGAAATAGCCGATTTAGGTCGTTTTCCGGGGACAAATCGTGCCGCGCACGATCTGTTGCGCTAGATCTCGCGCCAGGAACGGAAGGCGAGTCCGACGAAGGTGACGGCCGCGAGGGCCGACCCGATCAGGCCGATCAGGCGCCAATCCATGCCGTCATCGCGTTCGGTGGTGATGGTGACGGTGGCGTCTTCGATCGCGGAGCCCGAGGGTTCGACGTCTGCATCGGACACGGTTTCGGCGATCTCACCCGGGGTCGGGGTGGGCACGACGATGGTGACGGCTTCGTCCGCGTCGAGTTCATCGTCGGGCCCATCTTCGTTAGGCACGGCTGTCGGTTCTGGGATCGGCGTTGGGGTTGCGGTCGGCACGGGCAGCGCTGCGATCGTTGGCGTCGGGACCGCGAGTACCTGGGGCGCGGTCGGCTCCGGGGCTGCGGTCGGAGCCGGTTCCGCTGGCGCTTCGGTCGGGACGGGCGTCGCTTCAGCCGCTGGTTCGGGTGCCACGGGCTCAGGTGTTGGCTCGGGGGTCGGGTCGGCGGTGTCCCCTCCTCCAGGGCCAGGAACCGACGCATCGTTGGGGTCGGGATCGTCAACATTGGCGATGAAATCACCGTCGATGTCGCTGTCACAGACATCGCCGTCACCATCACCGTCGATGTCGGACTGATCGGGGTTCGGAATCCGGTCACAGTTGTCGGGTGAAGGATCGGTGATGCCGTCACCGTCGACATCGTTGTCACAGGCATCACCGTCGCCGTCGCCATCGAGATCGATCTGGGTCGGATTCGCGATGCCGTCACAGTTGTCGGGCTCGGGTTCACCGTGACCATCGCCGTCGGTGTCGACAATCGGTGGCTGATACACGGCCACGGGAGCATCGACGATGTTGTCGTCGACCTCGCGGGTCACTCCCCCATAGGTCCGGGTCACGCTCAACCGGTACTGATGGATGCGGGCGTTCGTCCACAGGTTGTCGGGCGGGAAGTCGAGGCCAAGCGTGCCCGCCACGCCACTGTTCGAGGACACCCAGATGGCATCGGGAAGTGTGAAGCCGCCTGAGATCGCGGCTGCGGTGAGGTCGGTCATCACCGAGCTTTGGGATCCGTAGACACCGCTGAGATAGCCCTCGGCTTGCAGCGCCTCGGTCCAGCCTTCGATATAGGCAATGACGGTGCGACCACAGCCCGGCCGATAGCCCTCGATGTCGAGGTAGACGGGGGCGCCTTGCCCGATGCCGAGTGCTTGCATGCTGGAGATCGCATCGAGGCCGGCGGCACGCCCTTGTTCGCGCGCAGTGTCGCCGTCGCCGCTCATGTTGACGAAGCGGCCGATCGCACACGACGCCGGGGCTTGGTGGCCGACATAGATCGGAATGATCCGCCATCCGTCGCCAAGGATCGAGTCGACCCAGGCTGCGTTCAGGTTGTCCTGGTCTTTGTCCGCCCGGTTGTCCCAGTCTTCGTCGACGGGGATGTAGATGCCGACGCCGTCATAGGGCGAGGCGTCTTTCCAGATGGCCATTTGGCCGGTGGTCATGGCGGATTTGGCGTCGAACGCAGCACCGATCGGCGCATCGGGTGGCGGGCCGGCGGTCTCGCCGGTGATCGTGAACGTTGCGGAGAAGCCGGTGGTGCGGCCAGAAACGGCGACTTGCCAAACCTTGGCCTCGTCGCAGGACCATTTCATCTCGACGACGCCTTGGTCATCGGCTTCGCGGGTCGAGAAGATGCCGTCGAGCCCGCCGTTGATCTGCGGTGATCGGAAGTCGACATCTTCACCGGCCGTGAACCCCTCGACGGTGCCCATCACTCGGGTGCCGCCGTCGCAGACAAATGGGTCCTCGGTCAAGTCGATGCGAAGCGTTTGCGCGCTGACTGCGGACGGGAAAACGACCGCCGCGACCGCCAGAAGCAGCAGGGTGAAGAAGGCAGAGCGGCCAACACGAACCACGGGATGCGACGGTACTGCACCGGCAGACAGCGTCGGGGTCGCCTCAGGCGGCAACAAAGCGGATCGCTCGAGAGGCGATCACGTCGATCCGACTGTCGGTCGCGATCGACAGGCCTTCTTTGGTGGCGTAGACGATCGTGTCTGGGGTCGCGGCGGCGTCGTAGACGATGACCGGCTCGAAGCCGGCGGCGTGCACATCGTCATGGTCTTCGGTGCTGATCTCGACCCAGCTCGACGGGACATCGTGGCTGCCATGGGCGTCGGCGGTCGCGCCGAGGGTCACTCCGCCATCGTCGAGGTCGAGCACGGCGACTCGCAGCACCTCACTTCCGGTCGAGGCGGTGAGATGGTCGAGGTCGAGCGCTGCGTCGGCGATGTCGATCACGCCGCTGGTGCCATCTGCACCGAGGACGCCGATCGAACGGCGGGCCTTGTCCTCGTCGACGACGAGGTAGTGGATCTCGCCGGCGACGTCGACGGGGCTGATGGCGTTGTCGACGCGAGTCGCGATCGTGTTCGTCGCGGTATCGATCGCGACTGCGGCAAGCGTTTCCTCGCCCCGGCGATCCACCTCGGTCGCGAGCAATGACTCCCCGTCAGCCGCCCAGCTCAGGTCGACGAGGTGCACGCCTCGGGTTACCTCGACCTGCTCATCGAACGTGCCCGACGCAAGATCGAGTGTCCAGATGCCGTTGCCCTCGAGCGTGAAGTCGGGGGTGTAGCCAACTGCGAGCGTCCCTCGGTCAGGGCTGAGCGCGATGCCGTAGATGATGGCGTCGTCGGGCACGGTGAATACGGTGTCGACCTCGCCGGTCGAAGGGTCGAGCGAGAAGATTCGGTACGCGGGCCGGGCCCGTTGCTCGACTGCATAGATCAGCTCGTGGTCGACCGTGGCGACGATGTCGAGATCGAGACTGAAGGCCACATCTTCGGCAGCTCCACGGTCTTCAGCGAGCCCTGCTTCAACGAGTTCCGCGTCTTCGGCGAGCTCGATGTCCGGGAGCACGGCGGGCGGGCCACTTTCGCCTCGGAAACCGATCGCCCACACGAGCACGGCGAGGTTGAGGGCGACCACGACTCGCAGCACCTGTTGCGCGCGCCGCCAGGAGTGTTGCTTGGCGATGGGGGTCGTAGCCATGCACAACTTGTCCCACATGAACCTGTGAGGAACCTGTGCGGGTTCTCTCAGGAAGACCACAGCGGGCACGGCGATCGTCTTCGCTATGGGATTCAACTTCACCAAACGACTCGCCCCGATCGTGGTCATGGCACTCGTGCTCGTGGCTTGCGGTTCTGGCGACAGCGCACTTGAACAGGTCGCCGAATCGGCAAGCGAGTCGGCCGAGCCGACGCCCGTTGCGACCACCGAACCGGTGACGGCGCCAACCGAGACGCCGACAGAGACACCGACCGCGGCACCCGCGGAAGCAACCGAGACGGCGGCGGGCTCGGCATCAGCCGCCAACGACGATGAGAGCGACGCCGAGAGCGACGATGACGACACCGCCGCGAGCACGACAGTGGCCTCCGATTCGGACGCCGCAGGTCCGGATAGCGAGAACACGACCACAACGACGACGGCTCCTCCAGCGGTCGAGACGGGTTCAACGCTCGCTGCGGTGAACGCCGCACAGTGGAGTTCGAACGTGTCGATCCAAGTGACCGATACCTCGTTCGTGTTCGCCTCGAACGGCCTCCCCAGCCATGAGCTCCCTGACCAGTTCCTGATCC
>CALDGN010000272.1 GCA_937942965.1 uncultured Acidimicrobiales bacterium
CTGATCGAGTCATTACCCGTGCCTGCATCGATCGTGTCGTTACCGCGGCCGCCGTAGATCCAGTCGTTGCCGAACGCGGCGTCGATGACGTCGGCGCCGCTGCCGCCCAGGATGATGTCGTTGCCGGACCCTGCAACGATGATGTCGTTGCCGGGCCCTGCGCAGATGATGTCCTTGCCGCTGCCACTCACGATGCGGTCGTTGCCTCGCAGCGCGATGATGACGTCGGAACCGCTCGTGCCGATGAGTACGTCGTCACCGTCGGTGCCGACGATGGCGCGTGGGTTCGCACGCGAGCAGCGGACGTGGTCGTACTCGGGGATGTAGTTGTCATCGCCGGGATCGGGATCGCAGTTCGTCGCCAAGCTGGGCGTGCCGGCGTCGCCGCTTGCCATGGGAATCAGCGCTTCGCACCAGGCGGTCGGGGTCGTCGTGTCGAGCGCCGGGTCGATCAGCTGGAGCGACGCGCCAGACGGGACGATCAGCTCGGTGCCCGTCCCCCAGGCCACCCGGTCGACCAGGGTGCGGTCCGGATCGAGCAGGACGATCTCGTCGCTGTCGTTGATGAGCACCATGTCGGTGCCGTACTCGTAGTCGGCTTCGACGCCGCCATTGAGGGCCGGCTGGCCGACGCGGGCAAAGACGACGTAGCTGTCGGGCTCAACGATGAGCGACCTAGTGATGGTGAACTCGTTGAAGCCTTCGTCCTTGAGGACGAATCCGCTCAGATTGATCGCGAGCGGGCCGGTGTTGTGGAGCTCGAACCATTCCCCGGCGCTGTCGTAGGTGTTGTACGGATTGGCCATGATCTCGCTGATCACGAGCGTGGCGCCGCTGGTCAGCAGCTCACAGACGTTGGCCGCACCGGGGCTGCCAAGGTCGCCCGCGCCAAACGGTGTCGACGAAGCGCACCAGCTCTCGCCGGTGTCGTTGTTGAACGTCAGGCCTCCGAGCGCCATGCTCGCGCCCGGTGTCGACGGGAACTCTTCGTTGTTCCAGCTGACCTGGTCGACGGTCGTTCCGCTCGGGTTCGCCAGCACGAGTTGGTCGTTGCCGTTGTGCATGACGACGTTGTCGTAGACGTAGGCAGGCGCGGATCCAGTGTTGGTGGCGTCGCGCCCGAGCACGACGTAGCTGTCGGCTGCGATGACGACCGACTGGTTGATCACGTGGAAGTTCGTGTCGTGGTCTCGGATGATCCAATCCTGCAGATCGACCGAGAAGTCGTTGGGGTTGTAGACCTCGAACCACTCGCCGACCGTGTCGCTCACGACCGCAGGGTCGCGCATGATCTCGGTGATGATGAGTGGGGGACCGGCTGAGGCAACCACGGCGCAGTCCGATGCTGTCCCGGGCGAGCCGAGGTCGCCGGCGCCGAACGGGCTGCCGGCGCTGCACCAGTTCTCAGCGATCTCGGTATCGCCGTTGGCGTCGATCACGCTCATACTGGCGCCCGTTGGATCGGGGAAGGTCTGACCGTCGTCCCAGCGGACCCGTGTTGCTCGCAGGCCATCGGGATCGACGAGGCTGAGCTCGTCCCAGCCGTTGTCGAGGGTGATGTCGGCGCCGTAGGCGTAGCTGGCTGCGACGCCGCCATTCACGCTCGCATCAGCGACCGCGGCCAGGATGACCCGTTCGCCTGCAGCAACAGGAACCGAGGCTGTGATCACATGCTGGTCGGTGTCGTCATCGGCGATGGTCCAGCCCCCGAGGTCGACTGGACCGGTACCGAGGTTCATGACCTCGAACCACTCGCCCACGTCATCAGCGACGGCGTTCGGGTTGTGCATGATCTCGGTGATGACGATGTGGGCCGCCACGGTGCATTGGTTGGCGCTACCGGGCGTGCCGAGGTCACCGTCGCCGAACAGGCTCGTGCTCACACACCAGTTGGCGCCGACCTCGTCGTCATCCCAGACGTTGCGCAGCGACATGGATTCGCCGTCGGTGCTCGGGAAGCTCAGCCCGTCATCCCAGGCCACGCGAGAAGCGACGTCGCCTCGGGCTCGCTGCAAGATGACTGCGTCGCTGGCGTTGAACAGCTGCATCGCTTGGCCGTACGAGTAGTCGATCTCGACGCCGCCGTTCGTTGCCGGGTCAGGGTTGTTGCCCAGCACGACATAGCCGCCCGCTTCGATGATGAGCGGGCCGCCGTTGTTGATCACGTGCTCGTCGTAGCCCAGATCGCCGATGATCCATCCATTCAGATCGACCGCGCGGTTGTACGGGTTGTAGACCTCGAACCACTCACCGAGCGAGTCGTACGTGATCTGCGGGTTCGCCATGATCTCGGTGATCGCGAGTTCCTTCGTCGGCGTGCCGAAGACACGTGCGTCGAGCAGCTCAGAGCGTTGCGTCAGGTCGACCGGAGGGAGCTCGTCTTCTTCGGGGTCCGACGCAGGTTGTGCGCCTTCGGTTGTCCCCGTGCGCAAGGTGATGTCCGAGGGCTCTGGCGGGTGCTCAGACTGCGCGCTCGCCGAGGTTGCCAAAATCGGAACGACGAGCGCGACGATCACGGCGATAGCCGCAGCGATCGCGAGACGGACTCGGGTCGTGGACGCGGAAGTCGATGGTCGCACGATCCGCTGGTCGGTCTCGACGTGGGTTCGCGTGATGGGCTGAATGTCCCCGCCAGGGCATTTGCCCTGCGATTTGGGCCGTCTGGCCTTCCCTCGCTTGGGCTAAGCGACTCAGCGCGTTGTTGCGGATGGCGCGGTGCCAAAACGACGAAATCTGTCGACTTCGGTCCGCCCGGAGGCGAGAAGTCGACAGATTTCGAACGAGTGGTGAAGCTGTTTAGCCTCGCTGGCCAGCAAGCTTCCGGTTCTTGTTCTTGGACTTGATGTAGTCACGGTTGGTCCACGCAATGAGATCCAGCGGGATCTCCTTGGGGCACGCGTCGTGGCACTCGCCGTGGTTCGTGCAGGACCCGAAGAACATCTCCATGGTCTCGACCATGGCTTCGGTCCGCTGCCACCGCTCAGCCTGACCCTGCGGAAGCAGGTTCATGTGCTGGACCTTGGCGCTTGTGTACAGCTGGGCGGCACTGTTCGGGCAGGCGGCCACACAGGCGCCACAACCGATACAGGCCGCCGCATCGAACGCCTGATCTGCCGCCGCCTTGGGGACCGGGATCAGGTTGGCGTCGGGAGCTGCACCGGTGTTCACCGAGATAAAGCCACCCGCCATAGTGATTGCATCGAGGGCCGAGCGATTCACCGCAAGGTCCTTGATGATCGGGAACGCCGCCGCACGGAACGGCTCAATGACGATCGTGTCGCCATCGGAGTACTTCCGCATGTGCAGCTGGCAGGTCGCCGTGCCCTTCTCAGGGCCGTGCGCCTTGCCATCGATCATCAGGTTGCAGGTACCGCAAATGCCTTCGCGGCAATCGCTCTCGAACGCGATCGGTTCTTGACCGGCCTCGTTCAGGTTCTCGTTGACCACATCGAGCATCTCGAGGAACGAGGCGTGCGTGCTGATGTTGTCCGCTTGGTACGTCTCGAAACGTCCACGGTCCTCGGGGCCATCCTGGCGCCAGACCTTGAGGGTGATGTTGAGTGTCTCTTCGCTCATTGTTCTCTCGTGAAAGCTAGATCCGGTGGGGACTGTCGGGGTGTGGGCTGATCGCAGCGTTCGCCCCGACCCGAAGGGTCACGGCGAAGGCGGACTACCCGGCGTTACTTGTACGAGCGCTTGCTCGGGATGACGTAGTTGAACTCGAGATCTTCGGTGTGGCGGTTTTGGACCGAGTCTTCGCCGGTCCATTCCCATGCCGCCACGTGCTGGAAGTTCTCGTCGTCGCGGTCCGCTTCGCCTTCGGCATCTTGATGCTCGGCACGGAAGTGACCGCCGCAGCTCTCCTCGCGGGCGAGTGCGTCACGGGCCATCAGCTCACCGAGTTCGAAGAAGTCGGCGACACGGTTGGCCTTTTCAAGCGACTGGTTCAGACCGTCGCCATTGCCCAGAATTCGGACGTTCTTGTGGAACTCGGCCTTGAGCGCTGGGATCTCGGAGATGGCCTTTTCGAGGCCGTTCTCGCTGCGCTACATGCCGATGTAGTCCCACATGATCTTGCCGAGCTCACGGTGGTAGTAGTCGACTGACTTGGTGCCGTTCGTCGACAGCCACTTGTTGGTCTGCTCGTTGACCTCGGCCTCGACCTGACGGAACGGGGCATCGCCGGCGTCCATCGGGCGGTCACCGAGCTGGTCAGCCAGGTAGTTGCCGATCGTGTACGGCAACACGAAGTAGCCGTCGGCCAGGCCCTGCATGAGCGCCGAAGCACCCAGGCGGTTGGCGCCGTGGTCGGAGAAGTTGGCCTCGCCGAGCACGAACAGGCCAGGCACGTTGCTCTGGAGTTCGTAGTCGACCCACAGGCCACCCATCGTGTAGTGGATGGCGGGGTAGATGCGCATCGGCTGGCTGTACGGATCCTCGCCGGTGATGCGCTCGTACATGTCGAACAGGTTGCCGTACTTGGCCGCAACCGTGTCCTTGCCATCGCGTGCGATCGCATCGGCGAAGTCGAGGAACACGCCGTTCTTGAGCGTGCCGACACCGCGACCCTGGTCGACCACGGTCTTGGCGTTGCGGGACGCAACGTCGCGGGGGACCAAGTTGCCGAACGCCGGGTACTTGCGCTCGAGGTAGTAGTCGCGCTCGGCCTCGGGGATGTTGGCCGCGGCGCGGCTGTCATCGAACCCTTCGGGCACCCAGATCCGGCCGTCGTTACGCAACGACTCGGACATGAGGGTGAGCTTCGACTGGAACTCGTCGCTCGACGGGATGCAGGTCGGGTGAATCTGCGTGTAGCACGGGTTGGCGAACATGGCGCCACGGCGGTGGGCACGCCACGCAGCGGTGACGTTGCTCATCATGGCATTGGTCGACAGGTAGTAGACGTTGCCGTAGCCACCGGTTGCAAGCACGACGGCGTGGCCGGAGTGCGAGGTGACGTCGCCGGTGATCAGGTCACGCACGACGATGCCGCGAGCGGCGCCGTCGTGGACGACGAGGTCGAGCATCTCGGTGCGGGTGTGCATCTCGACGGAGCCTTCGCCGACCTGGCGCATGAGCGCCGAGTAGGCACCGAGCAGCAGCTGCTGGCCGGTCTGGCCTCGGGCGTAGAACGTGCGGCTCACCTGGGCGCCACCGAACGAACGGTTATCGAGCAGGCCGCCGTAGTCACGTGCGAACGGAACACCCTGGGCGGTCGCTTGGTCGATGATGTCGACGCTGACCTCGGCCAGGCGATGCACGTTGGCTTCGCGGCTGCGGAAGTCGCCACCCTTGACGGTGTCGTAGAACAGACGGTGGACCGAGTCGCCGTCGTTCTGGTAGTTCTTCGCACCATTGATGCCGCCCTGGGCGGCGATGCTGTGCGCACGGCGCGGCGAGTCGTGGAACGTGAACAGCTTGACCTTGTAGCCGAGTTCGCCCATCGTTGCCGCGGCGCTGGCACCGGCCAGGCCGCTGCCGACGACGATGACTTCGAACTTGCGCTTGTTGGCCGGGTTGACCAGCTTCATCGAGAACTTGTGGTTGGTCCACGCGTCCTGGATGTTGTCGGCTGAACCGGCGGGCAACCGGCTATCGAGAGAACCAATCATTCTGCGAGCTCCTTCGCAAAGTCGGCCTTGACCCATTCCTCGATCGGAGCGGGTTCATCGGCTTCGAGCACACCTGCCTGCACCATGATGGGGAACAACAGGTTGCCGACAAGAACCAAACCAGCAATTCCTGCCGCAATGGGCAGACGGAGCTGGTTGAACTTCGGGCTGTTAATGCCGAGGCTGGTGAACGCGGAACGGATGCCGTGGAACAAGTGCACGGCCACGGCCACGGTGGCGATCATGTACCAAATGGCGACCACGATGTTCGACATCGAGTTGTCGACGTTCCACAGCGGATCGCCGTAGTTGAACCCGTCGCCTCGCCAACCCATGAAGCCGGCGGTCCAGCCCCAGGTCAGGTCGGCCAGGTGCCAGATCACGAAGACGGCGATGATGATGCCGGTAATCCGTGTGGTGCGGCTGGCGAAGTTTGCGGACTGGAAGTCACGGTTCGACTGGTAGCGAGCGTTCGACGCCGCATTCATCCGAGTCAGCGTGACCGCAGCATGGATGTGCAGCATGAACATGGCGATGAGGCCGATGCGCAGCAGCCAGAGCACGGTGTACTTCGGCAGGATCGGGTCACCGAGGCTGCGGAGGCCTTCGGCGTACTCCGCGACCTTGAGCTGGCCCTGATACAGCTTCAGGTTGCCGATCATGTGCGAGATCACGAACCCGACGAGACCGATACCGGTCAGGCCCATGACCCACTTCTTACCGATCGCTGTCTGATACAGATTCAGCGGCCACGGCATCGTGATGCGGGGTGGCTTATTGATCGGTTTGGGCGTGCGCAGCTTGTCCTGAGGGCGTTGCGTGACGGCCATCTCACCAACTCTTCTTCGATGCTCTTCTCGAGGCAACGGATGCAGGGCTGTCGGGTCCGCATAGTGCGGTTTCCGCAGCTTCCAATGTCCGGGCCACGATACCGGGTGACTGCAGGCGGAACGAAGCCCATCGTCTTGGCGGGTTCGTGACCGATGTCCCGCTGGTTCGACTCGCTGCTCGACGACTCGTCGCTGTGGACAATGTGCGCAAATGACACTGTTGTGGTTTGGACCGAATTACATTCATGTGATGCTTCAGACCAGATGGTCGGTTTTTCTTCGCGCCGCGCTCACCAGCGCGCTTGCGGTCGTCCTGATCGCGGTGCTTGGTGGCGCCGCCAACGCACAGGATTCGTGGACCATTTCCGACGATGGCGTGGGACCGATCACGCTCGGGTCGACCATCGACGAGGTACGCGATGAGCTGCCCGATTCGTACGTGCTTGGTGACGAGGTACCGATTGCTCCGGACCTCGACGGGCACGTCGTGTCCCTCGATGGCGCAGTCCACCTGCTCATTCCCGCGACCGATGACGGCACGATCGAGACCATCATCGTGCTCGACGAGAGCTACCAAACCAGCGAGGGCATCGGCCCACGTTCCTTGATTGGTGACGCCGAAGACATCTATGGCGATGTCCGCCTTGAGTGGAGCGAAGACGACCAGGGACGCGAGCGGGTGCTGTTCGAAGACAATCCTGCGGGATTGAGCTTCCGGGCCAGCGAAGCCGTCGGTCCTCAGGCCGGCATCTACGGCGATGACCAAACCTCCACCGTGCTCTATGACCCGTCGAGCCGTCTGACCAGCGTGTGGGTCGTGACCGTCGATGACGACGCGGCCGCAGCGCCGGTCGAAGAAGAGCCCACCGACGAAGAGCCCACCGACGAAGAGACCGCGACCGAGGCCGAAGACGAGGCTGAGCCCGAAGAAGAAGTCGAAGAAGAGGCCGAGCTCGAGGAAGAGGCGGAGCCCGAAGAAGAGGCTGAGGAAGAGCCTGCGGTTGAGGAAGAGCCCGAAGAAGAGCCTGCGGCCGAAGAGCCCGAGCCTCAGGACGACAACGCCGGCAACGGCACGCTTCCGAACATCGACGACGAGCGGCTTCCAGAAACCGGCGTCGAATCCACCACGGTCGCACTCGCCGCCGCAAGCACGATCTTTCTCGGGCTCGGCATCGGCCGCATCGGCCGCCGTAAGCGTCCCTGGAGCTAGGCGACCCGATGCCCCGGCGGGAACACGCCGGGCCGCTACCGGGTTCCATCCAACATGAGCATCACGATGTACGGCGCCGACTGGTGCGGCGACTGCCGCCGGGCCAAGGCGTTCTTTGACGAGCACCACGTTGCCTATGACTATGTCGACCTCGTCGAAAATCCCGACGAGACCGAACGGGTCCTCGAACGCAACAACGGGGTCAAGAAGATCCCGGTCATCGTGTTCAGCGATGACTCGCACCTGGTCGAGCCGTCGAACGATGCCCTGGCGGCCAAGCTCGACGAACTTGTCGCCGCCGGACACCCGGTCGAGACCGTGGCCCAAGCATCGCCGGACCCTGAGCGCCCACGTCCTGGATCAACGGGGCGAGGAGCGGTTGTCGAGAATCAGACGCTGCAGCGGTTCGAACTGCTCCACCACGGCGAAGTCGTCAGCTTCGCCAGCTATCGACCGAATCCTGCCGACGCGCAGAGCATCGTGATTCCGCACGTCGAGACGGCCCCACAGCACCGAGGCAATGGCTACGCAGCCGAGTTGATGGACGGCACGCTGGACCTCCTCCGATCGTCAGATCGCACCGTGGTGCCGCGTTGCCCGTTTGCAGCTGGCCACATCCGGGACAACCCGGAACACCACGACTTGGTAACCGTCTAGGTCAGCTTGCGGGTGAGCTCGTGGCCGATTGCTCGAAGGTGCGCCCGTTCAATCTCGGGGTGATCCTCGAGCAGGCGGGCGAACTTCTCCTTGTTCCAGGTCCGGATCCGAACGTTGTCATTGGCGGTAACCGTTGCGGTCGCGTTGCCGCCCGTCACCGAGCTCATCTCGCCGACGATGCGCAGCCGCCCGAGACGAACGACGAGGTCGTCGCGCACCGCGACGTCAACGTCGCCATCGAGGATCAAGAACAGTTCGTCAACGGGCTCACCCTTGGTGATCAAGACCTTGTTCGAGACGGTGTGCTCGTCGCTCGCGTGCCACATCTGGTTGAACGAGACACGGTCGAGATCGGGATAGAGCAGGGTACGAACGGCTTCGGCCTCGGCATTGAGGTTGACGGCTCGTCGCTGCTTGAGCAGCATCCAGATTCCCCATGCGTGCACGGTCGCGACGGGCAGGTTCCACCAGAACACCGACCAGATCTCGGCTACGACCCCGTAGATGATGAACAACGCGGTGGCGCCAAGCAACGTGAGGCGTAACCGCAGCATGTCTCGGAACAAGCCCGATACCGCGTAGACGAGGTACGCCAGGTTGAGCGAGAGCCAACCGCCGTCCAGAACCCGGTCCCACAACGCCCAATCACGCACGGCCGGGACTGTAATCCGGTCGACCAAGTCCGTGGTGGTGCTACTTCACACAGCATGTCATCCCAGGTATGCGGCATCTGGGGTAGGTGGCATGCCAGGCGACCGCTCAGAGCGACGGGGTGATTGCGCCTCGGTAGTGGTTGTCCGAGAGCTCTTCGCCGGCGCGGGTAAGGCGGAGGTGAAGGGCGACCGGTCCGGGGGCATCGGGAACAATCCAGTTGATCGAACCGATTCGGGCGACGTCGTCGGCGCCGACCGCCCCAGTCCATGCCCACTGGTGCGAGCCATCGGACCATTCGAGACGGGCGTGCACGTGAAGTCCCTCGATCGGTGAGCGTTCATCAGAGATGACATGAACATCGAGCAGGACCGCGTCGCCCGGTCGGAGCTCAACCGGCAGCCGGTCGGCGACGACGATGATGGGTCGACACGCAGCCCGAACGGCACCCACGGCCTGCTTGGGCTGGCGATCGTGATCGTGAATGGCGAACGAGATCGCGGGTCGAGCATCGGCAAGAGCAGCGAAGGTGAAGCCGCCGGTCGGCTTGTACTTGAGTCGCCGCAGCGTCTCGATCTGGCGGCGCAACACGGTTGCTTGGTACGCCTGCGAGGCCGCGATCCAAGCGGCCGCGTCGGGGTAGTCGTCGGTCGGCAGGTACTGACGAAACGCCGACTGCATGAGCCCGTGGCGGTCGGCGAGCAGGTTGAGGTCGGCCGGCCAGTTCCGGATCGGCACATCGGCGTGATCGGGGACCGCTTGGGCGCCGAACGAGCTCACCCAGCGAACCATGCGCGGGATGCGGCGAGCGAAGACCTCGAGGTCGCGGCCGGTCCCACTGTTCCAACCGAAGCGCAGATGGGTATCGGTGCCATCGAAGCTGGGCGCGCTGGGCCACGTTCCTGAACTCTCGACGACAGGTCGGCTCGGGTCGGCCCGGCGAAACGCGCGCCCGACGAGCCGATCGAGCACCGACTTCGTCCACGTCGGTGTCTGCTGTTTGGCGACGCCGAACAAGCTTCGTCGGGTCGGCAAGGCGGTCGCGGGGCGAGGGCCGGTCGTCGTTCCTGTCGAGTCGTAGTGCGCACACCAGATCGCGATCGACGGATGGCCGCCGAGCTCGTCGACGAGGCGGTGCGCGCTGTTGACCGCAGTGCGTTGCACGGTGCGCTTGACCTCGCCACGCATCGGCAGGTCTTGCCAGATCAGCATGCCCGCTCGGTCGGCGGCGTGGTACAGCTCGGGCCGGGCGACGTGGCTTTCGAGCCGCACCAGGTTGAGGCCGAGATTGCGGGCGAGTGCGATGTCGGCGCGGATCCGATCGGGGTCCGCATCGGCTGGCAGCGCGTTGGTCGGCCACATGTCGACGCCGCGAGCGAAGAGGCGCTCGCCGTTGACCGTCAGCACATAGTTCTTCATCTCGACGGTGCGCAGCCCAACGGTGCGATCCCAGATACCTGAGATCGATCCGTCGAGTTCGACACTGACCGACACCCGATAGAGCGGCTGGTCACCGAGCTCCCAGGGCCACCAGAGTTCGGGGTCGGCGATGCGAACGTCCCACTCAAGCACCGTCGAGCCGCTGGCGAGTTCGTGATCTTGACGCAGCGTGATCGGCGCGCCGCCGCCCGGTGGACGCACGGTCGTCACGATCGTGGCGGCGGTGCTTTCTTCGGACAAGACGTGACAGCGCAGATGCAGGGTCGCAGACTCGGCCGTGGCCTCGGTGCAGACGACCCGCTTCTTCGTCATGCGGACGGGCCCGGTCGATACCACTCGGACCGACTTCCAGATGCCGCCGAGGTTGTCGTGGCCGACGACATCGGTGTCGTCGTAGATCCCACTCAGGTTTCGGCTGGGGCCGTCGACGGTTCTCGCCGGGGCCATGACCTCGACGAGAAGCTGGTGATCGTCGCCGTCGCTGAGCGCGTCGGTGATTTCGAACTCTTGGGCGGTAAACCAACCATCAGTGGGTCCGAGGTAGTGCCCATCGAGCCACACGTCGGCGCTTTGCCAGATGCCATCGAACACGATCCAGTGCCGGCTGTTGTCGTCGCGATCAGCGACGGGCAGTGAGAACGTGGTGCGATAGAGCACCGAGCGTCGTGAGCGCAGCCGATCGTGTTCAGTCCAGTGACCGGGAACCGACATGGGCAGCCACGCGGTGTCGTCGAACGACGGTTCGATGGCCTCGCGACGAAGGTCGTCGGTCGTTGCGTGGCCACGCCAAGGACCGGGAAGCGGGGTCGAGACCACCGCGGAAATGTACCTTCGCTCGACTCAGCCTGCTGGCGTCAGCCGTTGCAGAACGGATTGGTGATGCCGACCGAACACTGCGCGATGAGGAGCGCATCGACCACGTCGCTCTTCAGGTCGCCGTTGAAATCGGCGGCGGCGACGTTCAGCTGCGTTGCCGGGTCGAGGCCCGCGCAGGTCGTGACGTCTTCGCGAATACCAGCGTCGTACTGGGCGATGACCATGGCGTCGGTGACATCGATGTCGGCGTTGCAGTTCACGTCACCAGTTTGCAGCGGTGCGATGTTCGCGTCGATCGCGTTGCCGGAGAGCTCCGCGGTCGATGCGGCCAGGCCTTGTTCGATCGTGATGTCGAGCAGCGACGGCTCGACGATGCCGCGGGCGGTCACGTTGACGCGCAGGAGTTCGGTGGGGCTGTCCCACTGGGTTGCGGTTACGGCTTCGAACAGGATCGTGCCTGGGGTGGGCTCGTTGCACGAAACCCACTGCACCAGCGCATCGCAGTCTTGGAACTCGATCAGGTTCGCGTCGAAGGCGAGCGAGCCGCGCACCGCCGATGCCTGCGTCCGAGCGGGCGACACGGTGAGCGCGATCGCGGCGCTGTCGCCGTCATTCTCAATCACGGTCCCGGACACCCAGAGCTGGAATTCGTTGGCGCCTTGGAAGCTGTCGACAGGCTGGCTGCCAGCGCCGACCACGAGGCCGGTGGCCAGCAGGGCGCCGACCAGGAGTGCAGGGATCAACCACCGCAGGCGAGAGCGGATCATTGGCCGCCTCCAACCTGTTGGGCGAGCAACAGCGCATCAGTGAGGTCCGTGTCGCCGTCGCCGTCAACGTCCGCGGCGCCGTTTGCGCCCGGGCCGACATTGCCGTCGAGCACGGCTTGGACGTCGTTGGCATCGAGGCTGCCCGAACCGTCGACATCGCCGGCCGCGTAGAGCAGCCCGATGTTCTCTCGCTGGAAGCCGGGGAAGATCGACGACGTGTCCTCGATACCGAGATGGCGGTCAGCCAGCTCGGCGTAGACGCTGCGGAAGTCGGTGGTGATGGCGAGATCTTGACCGTCGTAGAGATCGCCGTCTGCGAGACCAGGCCAACCACCCGGCACCAGGACACTGCCGCCGCCCATGCCGTCGAGCGCGTCTCCGATGACCATCATCATGTTGCCGTGGCCGTGGTCAGTACCGCTCGAGCCGTTTGGCTTGACGGTGCGGCCGAATTCACTTGAGACGACAACGAGCACCCTCGAGGCATGCGATCCCAGGTCAGCGATGAACGCGGAAATAGCGTCGCTCAATCGTCCAGCGCGGTCGGTCATGCGAGCGAGGCCGTCGCTGTGGTGATCCCAGTTAACCGAATCGACGGCGACGGCGCGAACACCGATATCGGCTCGGATGAGTGTCGCCGCTTCGCCCAGGTCGCGCCCAAGATCTGTGTTCGGAAACGCACCTGGTGACGGGTCAGCAATGCCCGAGATGTCGTCGATGGTCGACAGTGCGCTCATGACTGCGGTGCGCTCAAGCGATGGTGCCGCTTGGCCTTGGTACAAGGCTTCGAGCGCAGGTCGGACGACGGACAGGCTGATGCCGGCATCGATCGTGTCGGCAACCGTGTTGACGACCGCACCGCTGTACGGACCGGACAATTGCGGGCTGGTGCGGTCGCCGATGCTGAGCCCGGCGCCGGCGCCGGCGAAGCTACTCGCTGCGATCGAGCGTTGGAGCCAACCGCCCAGGCCAAGACCCGACTCCATGTTCGGCTGGGCGACGAAATGGGAACGGGTCGGGAGCGGGCTACCCACGGCGTGTACAAACGCCATGCGCTTTTCGCCCCAGAACGGCAGCAGCGCGTTGAAGTCGGTGCCGAGCCCAAAGAAGCCGTCGAGGTCGTTGAACTCGCCCGGGCCGAGAGCGTAGTCGCCGCGTTGGGCGTAGTAGTCGCTGTCGCCATGTGGGCACACGATGTTGAGCCCGTCGGCGGCGCC
>CALDGN010000273.1 GCA_937942965.1 uncultured Acidimicrobiales bacterium
GTCGGCCACGCGGTTGAACTCGACATAACGAACGAAGCACATCTTGCGAGTGGGTGGAATGTCGAGCCAGGGTGCGTCGAAGAGACCCAGCAAGTGGCCCATCTCGCAGACCCACGTCGACCCGGGCTCGGCAAACGGAGACTCATCTGCGGCGCTCACGCCCGCCAGAAAGACATCGACCCGCCGTTGCACCGGTGAAAACGCCGCACGAAACGGCTTCCAGAACACATCGGCGACGGCCGCCGCTCCGGTCTGTTCATAGAACGGGTGCATCCCGCGCCACAACCAGTCATTGGTCGTGAACCGAGCGAGCGTCGCTTCGATCTCGTCGGAGGATGCCGCATCGATGGCGGCATGGAAGTCACGGACAGATCGTTTGGCATCGGCCAGCGAATCAGTCATGCCATCAGCCCTTGACCGCGCCGGCGCCGAGGCCCTTAACCAGGTGCTTCTGGAACAAGATGATGACGATGACGATCGGCAGGGTGATCGAGACCGACGCGGCGGCAGCCTCGGTGATGGTGCGGCTCGACTCGCCGCCCGTCAACGACACGATCGCGACCGGCAACGTCCAGTTCGTCGGTGCGAGCACTCGAACGAACAGGAACTCGTTGTAGGCCAGCAGCATCGTGAACAGTGACGTCGCGATGATGCCCGGCCACATGATCGGAATGATCACCTTCCGGAATGCCTGGAAGCGAGAGGCGCCATCGATCATGGCTGCCTCTTCCATCTCCTTGGGCACGTCCATGAAGAACGTGCGGAACATCCAAATCGTGAACGGCTGGTTGATAGCGACGAGCGCCATCACGATGACCAGTCGCGAGTCCAAGATGCCGAGCCGTTGGGCCCCGAAGAAGTACGGAAGGATGAACGCGGTCCGAGGCAACGCCCGGAAGCCCAGGGCGATGATCAGGATCACGGCGCCCGAGATGCCGGTGTAGCGAGCCAGGCCGTAGCCGGCCAGCAGACCGATCGAGATCGAGATCAGCATCGTCAGGACGGTCACGATGATCGAGTTGATGAAGAAGTCGAACTCGTCGTTGACTTCGAACACCCGCGGGAACCACCAGAAGCCCATGCCGAGCACGAGACCGACCGACGTGAAGTACGGCCATCCACGGTTGCGGTTGCGCAGCATGGCGAGGCCAAGCGCGATCGGCGCAGCGACGAAGGCCAGCAGCGTGAGGATCACGCCGATGAACACCCAGAAACCGTTCTCGGTCTCCCACAGGCTCCACTGGTCACGCTCGGAGAGATAGATCTGCAGCACACGGGCGAGGCCGACCAGCACGACACCGAGCACCCCGATACCGATCGCACTCGCCGCCGACGAGTCACCATCGGAGCGGATCAGGAGCACCGCTGCCACGAGCAGCAGCGCGACCAGCACGACGAAGCCGAGGATGGCCAGGTTGTTGCCGCCGGTCAGCTCGTCGTCGAGCAGTCGTGGAACGGCGAGCCATAGTCCGAGCGCAGCGATGGCTGCGGTGCCCATCGCCAGCAATCGACCCGACTTATCCGTCGGACCGTTTGCGATCAGCCGTCCGACCTGGCCGAGCAGCGCCGCGATGATTGCGAACGCGACGATGAACCACAGGACGTGGAACATGTTGATCTCGTCGTCGTCGAGCCAGAACGCGTTGTACGCATTCGAGGTCGTCTCGTAGCCCCAGAGGACCGGTTCTTTCTTGGCGACGTCTCTGGTGAACTTGATCGACGTCTGGAACGTCCACACGAACGGGAGCACCGACCAGACGACGAGCACCATGAGCGTGCCGTGGACGCCAATGCGGCTGAGAAGCGATGGAGACTTCATCGGCTACGTCCTCTCCGCGATCTGGTCCTTGTAGCTACGCCACAAGAACGGGATGAGCACGACGAAGATGCCGATGACGTTGAGGACGGCGATGGCGAAGCCCTTGCCGAGCCGGCCGATGTTCGGATCGGTGGCGACCCGCACGTTGTAGACCTGGAGTGAGTGGGCGTCGGTGAAGCGACGACCGGCCCACACGAACACGCTGTCGAACACTCGATAGGCGTCCATGATCGAGATCAGGGCGACGAAGAGAATGAGTACCCGAAGGTGCGGCAGCGTGACGTGCCACAGGTTGCGCCAATAGCCAGCGCCGTCGATGGCCGCAGCCTCGTAGCGCTCGCTCGGCAGCGTCTGCAGGCCAGCGAAGAACGTGATCATCGCAAACGGGGTGACGTACCAGATGGCCTGGATGATGATCAGCCATTGGACGTTGCTTGCCGTGACCGCGAGCGGCTCATCGGTGAGCACTTCCCACAGCCACGACAGCAGGCCGCCGCGGTCGAATAGGTCTTTGTAGATGAGCGAGCCGACGACGGGCGTGACGATGAAGGGCAGCAACAAGGCAGCCATGTAGAACGCCCGCCCGCGGATCACCTTGTCGAGGATGAGCGCAATACCCAGACCGAGCAGCATCTGGGCCGGAACGGTGATCGCAACGAACTTGAGAGTGAACCGCAGCGACGCCCAGAACTCGGGGTCGCTGAGCACGTCGCTGTAGTTGTCGAGCCCTACCCAAGTCGGATTGTTCAGATCACGCAGCAACAGCTGGTTCATGCTGAGCCAGATCGTGGTCACCAACGGGACCACCATCAGCACGAGCATGATCGCCACGCTGGGGATCGTGAATCCCCAGAACGTCTTCCTTGTCACGTTCCCTCTCTCCCCAAACCGTTCTGTGAGTGATCAGCGGCGCCGAAGCGGCTGAGCACTCACAGAACGGTGGGAAGCCACTGCCCCGAGGGGCGAGCGGCCTCCCGACCGTTCATGTTGTGTTACTGACTAGAGCAGACCCTGCTCGCCGGCTTCGGCGAGGTAGGCCTCTTCGGCGGCAGCAAGTGCTTCCGCTGGATCGGTGCCATCGAGGATGGTGATCAGGGCCTCGCCCAGCTTGGCGCGAGCGATACCCGCAGCTGGGTGGGTGAGGTCCGGACCACGACCGTTGACGAGGCTTGCAGCCGCAGCTGCACCGTCACGAGGACCGGCAGCGTTGGTGACACCGTCACGGGTGACGAGACCGAACTCGGCCGCAGCTTCCTGCGACTCGCGGTCGGTCGCGGCCATCATCGCCAAGAAGATGGCTTCGACCTTGTCCTCGGACGTGCCAGCAGGGATGCCCCAGCCGTCGATGTAGGCAGGTGCAGCCAACACGTCGCCGGTGGTGGCGAGTGCGGGAGCGAACTGCATGTCGCCGACGACCGTCGAGGCCTCGGGATCATCCATCGCGGCAGCACGCGATGCCCAGGTGTGACCCAGGATCGCTTCGCCGGTCTGGAACGCAGCCTGCACATCGTCGGTGCTGTAGGTGCCGGCAGCGCCGCCACCACAGTCGTCGTGCATCTGCTTCAGCAGGTTCGCTGCTTCGATGCCCTCAGGGCTGTTGAAGTTCGGCTGACCACTGACCGGGTCGATCGGGTCGAGGCCGTTGGCGCCGAGGACCGAATCGAACTCGATCTGCCACGCCCAACCGGCCGACAGCATGTACAAGAAGCCGATGTCGTAACCGGCGTCCTGGATCGCAGCGCAGGTCTCGAACGCTTCGGCGAACGTCGTTGGCACCTCGAGGCCGAGGTTGTTCATCTCGGTCTCGTTGTAGAAGAGGTGCATCGTGTTCGACACCATCGGCACCGAGTAGATCTGACCGTCGATCGACGCGAAGTCGAAGAACGCCTGATCGATTTCGTCGAGACCGAAGGTGCTCGAGTACTTCTCGATCATGTCGTTGAGTGGACGCAGGTAGCCCTGGTTTGCCAGCTCGATGATGAACGCATTCGAACCCTGGTACAGCTCGAACTCGGGTGAGCCAGTCGACGCGTCGAGCGTCATCTGCTCACGAGCAGCGGTGCTGTCGAGGAACTGGTAGCTCAGCTCGTAGCCGCCGTCTTCGCACTCTTCGAGTTCTTCGGCGTACTGGGTCACGATCGGGAACTCCCAACCAATGACATCGAGCTCGAAGCCATCGACAGGAGGGATCGCGCACTCGTCGCTGATGACTTCGTCGAACGACACTGCCGGAGCAGCTGCCGACTCGTCGTCGCCGCCTGCGTCGCCGAGCAGACCCTGGTCGCCAGCTTCGGCGAGGTAGGCCTCTTCGGCAGCTGCAAGTGCGTCAGCAGGATCGGTGCCATCGAGGATGGTCACCAGTGCTTCGCCGAGCTTGGCGCGAGCGATGCCTGCTGCAGGGTGAGCGAGGTCTGGTCCACGACCGTTGACCAGGCTGGCCTCGGCAGCGGCGCCGTCACGAGGACCGTTCGGGTTGGTGACGCCAGAGCGGGTCACGAGACCGAACTCGGCCGCAGCTTCCTGCGACTCGCGGTCGGTGGCGCCCATGATCGCAAGGAAGATCTCGTCGATCTTGTCGGCAGGGGTGCCAACAGGAATGCCCCAACCGTCGATGTAGGCCGGAGCGGCGAGCACGCTGCCGCCACTGCTCAGTGCAGGAGCGAACTGGATGTTGCCGACTTCGGTCGAAGCCTCTTCGTCATCCATCGCAGCGGCACGCGATGCCCAGGTGTGACCCAGGATCGCTTCGCCGGTCTGGAACGCAGCCTGCACGTCATCGGTGCTGTAGGTGCCAGCAGCGCCGCCACCACAGACATCGTGCATGTCCTTGAGGATGTTGGCTGCTTCGATGCCCTCAGCGCTGTTGAACTGTGGGGCGCCCGTCACGGGATCGATGTTGCTCTTGCCGAGCGAACCGAGGACCGAGTCGAACTCGATCTGCCACGCCCAACCGGCGGACAGCATGTAGAGGAAGCCGATGTCGTAACCGGCCGCCTGGATCGTCGGGCACGCGTCGAGTGCTTCGGCGAAGGTCGTTGGCACGTCGACACCGATGTCGGCGAGCGCAGGCTCGTTGTAGAACACGTGCATGGTGTTCGACACAGCAGGGATTGCGTAGACATTGCCGTCGATCGACGCGAAGTCGAAGAATGCCTGATCGATTTCGGTCAGTCCGTACTCGTCGCCGTACTTGGCGATGAGGTCGTTGAGCGGCATCAGGTAGCCCTGGTTGGCCAGCTCGATGATGAAGGCGTTCGAGCCCTGGTAGAGCTCGAATTCGGGTGAGCCGGTCGACGCGTCGAGCGTCATCTGCTCACGAGCAGCCTGGCTGTCGAGGAACTGGTAGTTGAATGCGTAGTTGCCGTCTTCGCAGTCCTCGAACTCGTCCGCGTACTGCGTGACGATCGGGAATTCCCAACCAATGATGTCGATCTCGACTTCGTCGGCTGGATCTGGAATGGCGCATTCGTCGCTGATGACGGTGGACTGGTCGATCTCGACCGGTTCCGGCGTCGGCGCTGGCTCGTCGTCCTCCATTGCGTCTTCTTCTTCGTCCATCGCGCCGTCGTCATCAGACGACGAACTCGACGAGTCCGATTCAGACGCTGCGGGAGCATCGTCGGCGCTCTCTGCTCCGTCGCTGCCGCCGCACGCCGCGGCGAACATGACGAACGCAAAGAGGATGGCGAGCAGACGTCGCCACCTATGCGGGGTCGTGTGCATGGTTTCCCTCCAGGGTTTTGATCTCGGTCGAGATCGGTTCGAGCCAGTCGATGAGCAGGTCGCTCACCGCAGCTGGTTGGTCGATCGTTGCGAGGTGTCCCGCTCCGGGGATGACCTCGAGGCGTGCGCCGGGCACGCGTGTCGCGAGTTCGCGGTGCAGTGCCGGCGGACAGACGATGTCTTCGTCGCCGCAAGCAATGAGGACAGGGCAGCTCAGACCGGCGAGTGCACCTCGACGGTCGTGGCGGTCGAGGAGCGCTGCGTTTTCGCTGATGAAACCGGCCGAGCTGGCCGTTTCGGCCATGGCGAAGATCAGCTGGCCGTTGCGCTCGGGATCCGAGGTTTGGACGGGCACGAGTTCTTGGGCCACGAGATGCCAGAGCTTGCCCGAGCGGACGGTGGCTTCCCATTCGCGGCGCTGGTCGAGCTGCTCCTGCGACGGAGCGGCCAGGTTCGTGTCGAAGAGTGCGACGCCCGCGAGGCGTTCGGGGCACTGCTCGGCGAGTGCGGCCGCGACGATGCCGCCGAGCGAAAGGCCGACGGCGACGAAGGGGCCTTCGACCAGGTCAGCGACGTGTTCGGCCATCGCCTGGATCGAGATGTGAGGACGCAGCTCAGCGACGATGACATCGAAGCCAGCGTGTTCAAGCGCCACGACCTGGTGCATGAAAAGGCGCTCGTCGCACAGACTGCCGGGAAGCAACACGACAGTGGGGGGCGTCATGCTCGACCTCCGGGCAGGAGGTGCAGCGGAGCGATCTTGCGGGCGGCGTCGCGGACCCAGCCAGCTGCTCGGGCCGATGCGACGATGTCGGCGTCCCATTCGATGCGGTTCGGGCTGTCGGTGCCACAGATCACCGCGGCGATGGCTGGCGTGCTGCCGACGTTGCTGAAGTTGCGCCAGGCGCTCGGCGGGACCGACACCACGGAGCCGGTGGCTGGCTTGGCGTCGAGCTGGTCGTCGCCGCGGTTCATGCTGATCTGCCAGTCACCTTCGGCCAGCAGGAGCACTTGGGATTCAGCGAGACGATGGAGACCGGTCGAGCATCCGGGGTCGACACGAAGCCAGTCGATGGAGAAGCCCTGGGCGGTCATGATCGGCGCCTGGTGACGGCGATCTTCGGACATGCCGTGACCGAGCACCGACGCGACGTGCGAGGCGTGCCCGTCGAGCACTGCCGACAGCAAGCCTCGGTCGGTCCAGGCGCGGTCGTCGGCTTTGACGAGGTGGGCGGCGAGTTCGTCGTCGGTGTAGCTGTCGATGCCTTGGAGGGCGTCGTCGTTGATCGGGGCGACGGCTTCGCTGGCGTCTTGGCCGGCTGCGGCGTCGATGATCGAGTTGTCTGGGGCGAGGTGGAGACCGGTGTCGGCCGCTTCGCGCAGCACATCGGGCGACCAGATGATGCCGCCGGTGTCGTCGCCGCCAAGGGCGACGAACACCCAGCTGTCGTCGGGGCCAGTGTTGGTGAATCCTCGGAAGACCCACGTCGGCGCCGCGAACACGTCGCCGACGCCGAGGTCGATGGACTGCTCGGCGTTGCGCCCGATGTCCATGCGGAATGATCCACGAGTACAGACGAAGACTTCGGCGGTGTAGTGCAGGTGCGGGTTGTTAACGACACCGCTCGGCATCGATGCGGCGCCGACGTTGAAGCCGTGGGGAACGGTGAGGTTGATCTTCTGGTCGGCGTTCTGGCTAACGCCGGGACCAATGAACGAGTAGCTGGCCTTGCCCTGGCTTCGTTCGATGCGGACGTCGACGAACGCCTCGGTGTCGGGCATGAAGTCGTCGGGCTCGATGACGCGTCGAGCGAGCTCGTCGCGGCTCACGGGAAGCCCGTCGGATGGAACAGAAGTCGACATGTCAGTTGGTTCCGAGTGGTCGACCGCCGTCGACGCTGATGATGGTTCCGGTGGTGAAGGGCAGGTCTCGCACAACGGCGCTCACGGCAGCGGCGACGTCGTCGCCGGTTGCGAGCCGAGCGAGCGGTGTGGCGTTGCGTTGTGTGTCGAGGATCTCGGTGGGCATGCGGGCGGCGTACTCCCCCAGCACCCAGCCGGGTGAGACCGAGACGACACGGATCTTGGGGCCAAGGGCCCGGGCAAGCGATCGGGTCATCGAGTCGAGCGCCGCCTTGGATGCGCAGTAGGCCACGTTGCTTCCTTGGCCGGTCACGCCCGAGACCGACGAGATGTTGACGATCACCGGATCTGCGGCCGCGTCGAGCAGCGACCGGAACGCACGAATGCAGGCGAACGGTCCGCGCCAGTTCGTGGCGAAGATGTCGTCGATGACGTCGTCGGTCAGACCGTCGAGGTCATCGTGGGCGACGGGTTGGGTCTTGCCGGCGCAGTTGACGAGCACGTCGATGGCACCGTGTTGCTCCGCGAGATCGGCGGCGATCGCAGCCAACGCGTCGCTGTCGGTGACGGGGATGGCGGCCGCAACGTGAGCTTGGCCAGCCGACGTGTCGAGCGAGTCAACAACGGCGGCGGCACGTTCGGACGACGAGCCGTAACCAACGACGACAGACATGCCGTCAGACGCGAACCGCTGGGCAATGGCTGAACCAATGCCTCCGCTCGCTCCGGTTACGACCGCAATACCCATCAGACAGTGCCCATCAGTTCGCGGCTGCCCCGTAGCGCTCGACTCGGATATCGGCCTGCGCCTGGTGGCCGGCGAAGTTCTCGATGGCGCACAGGCGGGAGCAGTACTCGCCGATCATTGCGCTCGACTCGGCGTTGGTGACACGCTGGTGGGTGACGGTCTTGATGAACTTGCCGACCCACAGACCGCCCGTGTACCGGGCGGCGCCTTGGGTCGGAAGCGTGTGGTTCGTGCCGATGACTTTGTCGCCGTAGCTGACGTTGGTCATCGGGCCGAGGAACAGCGCGCCGTAGTTGCGCATGTGCTCGAAGAAGTAGTCGTCGTCGTTCGTCATGACCTGGACGTGTTCGAACGCCAGGTCCTCGGCGACCGCCAGCATCTCGGCGTTGTCTTCGCAGAGGATGACCCGGCCGTAGTCGTCCCAGGCGACCGAGGCCACGTCGGCGGTCGCGAGCGTTTCGAGTTGGCGAGCGACCTCGGCGATCGTGTCTTCGGCCAGTGAGCGGCTCGTCGTGAGCAGCACGGCGGGCGAGGTAGGTCCGTGTTCGGCCTGGCCGAGAAGGTCGGTGGCGCAGATTTTGCCATCGACCGTGTCGTCGGCGATCACGAGCGTTTCGGTCGGGCCAGCGAGCAGATCGATGCCGACACGGCCGAACAGCAGCCGCTTGGCTTCGGCCACAAAGGCGTTGCCGGGGCCGACCAAGAAGTCGACCGAGTCGACGAACTCGGTGCCGATCGCCATGGCGGCGACGGCCTGGATGCCGCCGAGCAGGTAGATCTCGTCGGCGCCGGCCAGGTGCATGGCGGTCACGGTCTCGGCCGGAATCTCACCGTTGATCGGCGGCGTGCACGCAGCGACGCGGGGAACGCCAGCGACCTTGGCGGTGAGCACGGACATGTGCGCACTGGCCACCATCGGGTAGCGGCCGCCGGGCACGTAGCAGCCGACGCTGGCGACCGGCAGGTTGCGGTGTCCGAGGAACACGCCGGGCAGCGTCTCCACTTCGACGTCGCTCAACGTGGCCAGCTGGGCCTCGGCGAAGTTGCGGATCTGGGTTTGCGCAAACTCAATGTCGGCGATGGTCTGCGGGTCGACGCTGGCGACGACGTCGGCGATCTGTTGTTCGCTGAGCCGGAACGACTCCGGCGTCCAGTTGTCGAACTTCTCGCTGAGTTCGCGGACCGCAGCTTCGCCGCGGTCTTCGATGTCGGAGATGATGCCTCGCACCGTCTCGGCGAGTTCGAGATTGGCACCGTGCGCCGATTTCGCGGTCGCATCTTTGATGATCTCAGGCATGGGTGGTCCTTCCCTGGCGGATCGTCCCCGGAACGACGACATCGTGTGGATCGCTGTCGGCCTGGTCGAGGAGTCGAGTGAGAGCGTGTTCCACGAGCAACTCGATCGGTTGTTCGAGGGTGGTGAGGTCGTAGCCAGCCCAACTTGCTTGTGGCAGACCGTCGAAGCCCGTGAGCAGTACGTCGCGTGGCGCTTCGATGTCGCGTTCGCGCAGGCCGTCGATGACGCCAAACGCAACCTCGTCACTGCCGACGAGAATCGCATCGGCAAGGTCGGGCGTGTCGTCAGCCAAGTGCTGGGCGATCTTGTAGCCGGCTTCGTAGCTGAAGGCGCCCGCTTCGACGTAGCGGCACGGCACCCCGTGGCTGCCGAACTCGGTCACCGCACCTCGGTACCGCTGCTGGTCGGTGCTGGTCGAGGCGATGCCGCCGACGAACACGGCCGATCGAGCGCCGCGGCCGACGACGTGGGCAGCGAGTGCTTGACTGCCCGCCTCGTTGTCGACCGTCACCGAGGACACCAGGCCCGAGGCGGCGGGCTGGTTGAAGGCCACGGTTGGCATCGCGAGCTGTTCGATGCGGGCGAGCTGGGCGGGGCCGATGCTCGCCGACGCGGCAATCAGCCCGTCGAGGCGATAGCGAGCCACTGTTTCCAGCACGTCGTTGACCTGCGTGGGTTCGGCGAAGCTGAACAACAGGAGCTGTTTGCTGCGCTCGGTGAGCTGGCGGGAGAACAGCGTGAGCACGTGCTGCCAGTACTCGCCTGCGGCGGGGACGATGGCGCCAACGATGTCGGTGCGTTGTGCTTTGAGGCTGCGAGCGATGGCGTTCGGCACGTAGCCGAGCCGTTCGGCGGCGTCGCGCACTTTGGCGCTCGTCGCTGGTGCGACCTTGTCGGGCGATGAGAAGACGCGCGCGACGGTGGCTTGCGATACCCCGGCCTCGGTTGCCACGTCATGCGACGTGACCCGGCCGGACCTTGTGTTGGTCGACCCCGTGTTTCCCCTCACGATCTGGCGACCTTATGACTACGTAGTCATCCATGCAAGAGGTTGGCTCGATTTTCTTGCCCAGCTCGTGCTGCGGCGCACACTTGATCGGACGAGCTAGGAGCCGAGCAGGATCTGCTTCCAGATTGCGGTGTCGTCAAAGAGGATCCACTCTCGACGCAGGCCCCAGGGGCCGAATTCGGCGTGTGAGAGTCCCATGACGTACACCTCGGCCCCCGTGGGATCGCCATAGCGGGTGCCGCCATCGTGGGTGCCGTGCAGCGACCAGCGCAATGCGCCGCGCTCGCCCAGCCCAGGATCGTCGCGACCGATCTGGTGGTGGATCGTGAATGTGGCGTCGGGGAAGCACTCGCGAAGCGAAGACCAG
>CALDGN010000274.1 GCA_937942965.1 uncultured Acidimicrobiales bacterium
CTTGGATTCGGTCACGGACCGCACCGCGCTCGTGATGGTCGACCATGTGACCTCGCCGACGGCGGTGGTCTTCCCCGTCGCCGAGATCGTCGCTGCGCTTGAGCCCGACGTGCCGGTGCTGGTCGACGGAGCGCATGCGCCCGGCATGCTGCCGGTCGACCTAGCCGAGCTCGGCGCGTCGTTCTACACCGCCAACTGCCACAAGTGGCTCTGTGCCCCGAAGGGCGCGGCGTTTCTCCATGTCGCCGAGCGGCACCGCGGCGATGTCGAGGCAGTCTCGATCAGCCACGGCCACAACGATCAGTGGCACGGCAGCTCGGGCTTTCACGGCCGCTTCGACTGGACCGGCACCGACGACCCGACGGCTCGCCTCAGCGTGTCGACGGCGCTCGACACGATGCCAGCGCATCACGCTGACGGCTGGCAAGGGGTCCGCCAGTCAAACCATGCGCTCGTTCTTGCCGGGCGCGATGTCGTTGCCGAGGCGCTCGGCACCACGGCGCCGGTGCCCGACTCAATGGTGGGCTCCATCGCTGCACTCCGACTGCCGACGCTGCCCGATGGCCTCGACCTGGTCGCTCAGCTTCGTCACGATTGGCAGATCGAAGTGCCGTGCCCGGTGTGGCCCGAGCCACCACAGCGACTCATCCGGGTCTCGGCTCAGCAGTACAACGAGATCGGCGACTATCACCGCCTGGCCGAGGCACTGACCGCACTTCTCTAGAGGGCCGATTCAGTCGGCACTCCAGGTTCGGTAGCGCTGCATCCAGGCGACACCGTGATCCACGACGTCGCGGCACCGCATGAGATGTGCGGTGGCCAGCCCGACTTGGCCGGTGGCCTGCATGCCCTTGCGGGCAAAGTCCTCGCCAATTCGAGCAAAGTCGGTTTCGTCTTCGGCCAAGAGCTCCGCCGTCACCCACTGACGCTCGCCGTCGATGAGCATTGGCGAGCCGACGGCTTGGCGAGGCGCGTGCGCTGGAGCCGCACGGTGCTCGCTCAGATGCAGGGACGTGTTGTTGGCGTGCGTGACGCCGAGCAGCAAGACGTGGCCGTCGAGGTCGTAGAGCCGGGCTTGTGGCGACCCTTCCCCCAACCCGATCTCGAACGTGTGACCGCTCGTGAGGGCTTCTGCCTGAGGCCCGAAGGCGCACGCCGACACGGTCGGATGGCCCGAGCGAACCGCCCCTGGGCTGCGGCGGAAGCACTCGACGATGGCGCCCATGGCTCGCGTTGGCGTCGTCGCCGGGTCGTAGGCCGGCATCGAGTCTCGGACCGTGTCCCACCACTCTTCTGGGATCGGCGGGTTCATCCAGGCGGACGGGTCACTGAGGTCAGCCGAGTGCGTCGGCATCATCAGCGTGCCATGTGGCCCGACGGCCTGGCGCAAGGCCTCAACGACCGACTGCGCTCCCCCGGCGACGTAGCCCAGCGCCGACAGCGATGAATGCACCATCACGGTCATGCCCTCGTGCACGCCGAGCGCAGTTAGATCCTCGGTCAGCGAAGCGATGGTCGCGGGCCGTTCCGATCGGGCGATGGCGGCGCGCTCACTCACAGCGCCGAACGTATCGCTCCACCGTCCCGACGGTGCTGAGCGTCGCGAGGGCTGCGAGCGACGAGACGGATCGTCTCGAACCAGGCCTAGTCTGCGGGCGATGCCTCGACGACACCTCGCGCCAATCCTGGCGCTCGTCCTATGCATGGGCGCGTGTTCGAGTGGTCCGCTCACCGGCGTTGGCGAGATGGCGCGGTCGGAGACTTCCCAGTCCGACGCAGTGCGTGCGACCGGTCCTGTGATCGACTCGGCCAAAATCATTGCCGCCGTCGAACGGCTCCACGAAACGCCGCATCGGGCAGAAGCCTTCCTGAGTCTGTCTGGAGACTCGCAGGCAACGGACGGCCTCGACACCAACCTCCCGATCTCGAGGTATGAGTTCGACGGGACATGGTCGTCCTCGACAGTCCTGCTCGGCCCGGGGCAGGCGACAGGAACGCCGATGGGCTTCACCATCACGGATCGGAACACGGCGTACTTCTACATGCCGGGGTTCGCCGACATGCCCGAGGCGCTACGAGCGTCATCGGCCGATCCGATGGTCGACGCCTACGACGCGTGGATCAGCGCCGACTTCAATCAGGTTCGCGCTGCAGCACCGCCAGACCTGCCTGTCACCATCCGCCAGGCTGCGCAGGACGAACTCGACAAGATGATCGAGACGCTCCGAACCGCTCCCACCGCGATAGAGGGGCCCCGTTCGTCGAGTCGCGGCGTCGAAACCCGAACCTATGAGATGCTCATCGAACCGGGGTCAGACATCGACCTGTTCAGCTCGCCGAGCGTGTTCACCATCCACCTCGACGCCCAGGAACGGGTGCGCGAGGTCGCATCGGTAAACGACTTGTTCGGTAGCTCCCGGGTCGAGTACTTCGACTTTGAAGAGGAGATCGTCATCGAGGTGCCCACTGATGCCCTCGACCGCACGGCCAAGTTCGTCGCGCTCTTCGCCGGCGCTCCGTCTGCACTGCCGACCATGGTGCCGCCGCGGCCCACTCCGACCCCGACGGTGCCGTTCATCGGTCCGACGGTCCTCGACCGCATCGATGAACAGCCGGAACTGTCGATCTTTCGAGAACTGATCGCTGAGGGCCAGAACGTAGAGCTGATGCTCGACCTGCCCAACCCCGAGCCGTGGACGATCTTTGCGCCCACGAACGACGCGCTCGAAGCGCTCGGCCCTGCGCTCGACCAGCTCCGTGAAGAACCGCTTCGTGCTCGGACTTTCGTTCTCGAACACGTGGTCAAGGGCTCCTACTCCCTCGACGAGCTCGCCGAGCTCCAGTCGGTCATCTCGTTCGCAGGTTGGAGCATCCGGATCAACTCGGACAATGGCCAGTTCACCGTTGGCTCTCTTCGGCGCATGCAACCGGTACTCGTCGGCGACATGGTCGCTGGAGACGGCGTGGTGCACATCCTCGCTCACACACTCGACACGTCGTTCGGGTAGCTCCTCTGCGGTCGCATCGCCTCGTCGCGATTAGCGTGCCCCTATGGCAGCGCACCCTGGAGCCCTTCTCACTACCGACGAGATCACGGCGGTCGTCGACCTGCTGAAACAACAGGGCAAGGTCGGCGACGACACGACCTTTCGCCGCGTGTCGCCCGCGCACCCCAACGGCTTCGACGATCGTCGTATCGAGGCCTGGCTCTATCACGCAGGCTCCAAGGAGATCGAGGAACTCGTCGTCTCGCTGACCGACGAGTCGATCGTGACGGAGCGAACCGTCACCGGCCAGATCCCGCAGTTCGCGTTCGGCGAAGTCGGTGCGGCCCAAGAAGTCGTGCGCTCCAGTCCGCTGGTTGCCGAAGCGCTCGCCAAGCGCGGCATCGACGACCCGTCCAAGGTCCAGGTCGATACGTGGCCAACGGGCAACATGGGTCACGAGCACGAGAAGGGCCGGCGCGTCACCCGTTGCATCATGTTCTGGCGCGATGACGTCGCCGACAACGGCTACGCGAAACCCATCGATGGCCTGATGGCGTTCGTCGACCTCGACGAGATGGAGGTCTACCACCTCGACGACATCGGCAACTGGCCGGTTGCGACCGAGACCAACAACTACCACCACGGCACCGTTCCCGATCGCGACGACCTCAAGACGATCGACATCACCCAGCCCGACGGTCCGAGCTTCACCGTGACCGACGGCAACCTGATCACCTGGGGCAACTGGGATGTGCGGGCCGTCATGGATCACACCGAGGGCATCGTCCTCCAGTCGCTGGCGTGGACCGATCAGGGGACGAGGCGGCCGATCATGCGGCGCGCCAGCGTCGCCGAGATGGTCGTGCCCTATGGCGAGACTCGGGCCTCGCAGGCGTTCAAGAACGCGCTCGACATCGGCGAGGTTGCGCTCGGCCGCACCGTGAACTCGCTCACGCTCGGCTGTGATTGCCTCGGCGACATCACGTACCTCGACAGTGCCTGGTGCTTCGACGACGGCACGCCCATCCACGTCGACCAAGCGATCTGTATCCACGAAGAAGACTTCGGCATTCTGTGGAAGCACACCGACAGCCACTCGGGCACGACCGATGTACGCCGCAGTCGCCGGCTGGTGATCAGCTCGATCTTCACCGTCGGCAACTACGACTACGGCATCTTCTGGTACCTGTACCTCGACGGCACGATCCAGCTCGAGATCAAGTTGACCGGCATCGTCACAACGCAGGCCCATGGCCCCGACGACTCGCTGACCTACGCCACGCTCGTCGGACCCGAGGTTGCTGCGCCGATCCACCAGCACCTGTTCTGTGCTCGCTTCGATATGGAAGTCGACGGTCCGGACAACACGGCGTACCGCGTCGACATCGAGGTCGACGACCCGGGGCCGGACAATCCGTTCGACAACGCCTTCCGGGCCGTGCCGACTCGGCTTGAGACCGAGCAGCAGGCGACCGACGTCGTTGACGCAGCCAAGGCTCGCACCTGGCGGGTCATCAACGAGGCCAAGACGAACCGTCTGGGGCAACCGACTGGCTACAAGCTTCTGCCGGCCGACACGGCGACCCTGTTCCCGTTCCGGGCCCGCATCGCTGGTCGCGCCGGGTTCGCGATGAAGAACCTGTGGGTGACGCCGACCTCGAACGACGAACGCTTCCCCGCTGGTGACCATGTGACGCAGAGCGAGCCCAACAACCAGGGCTTGCCGACGTGGACCCAAGCAGATCGGCCGATCGCCGACACCGACATCACGGTGTGGCACGTGTTCGGTCTCACCCACTCGGCCCGCCCCGAGGACTTCCCCGTCATGCCGACCGAGTACGCCCGCTGCACCTGGGTGCCGTTCGGCTTCTTCGACAAGAACCCTGCGCTTGATATCCCGCCCGGCAGCCACTGTCACTGAGCGCGTTCGAACATGACCGGTATTGAAATCGCGCTCGTCATCGGCTTCGCGGCGCTCGGCGCGATGGTCCAAGGCTGCATCGGCATCGGGATCGGACTCGTCGCCGCGCCCGTGTTGGTCTCCATCGACCCTGCGTTCGCCCCCGGGCCGCTGCTGTTCATTGGCCAGGTCGTCGGACTGCGCCACGTCTTCGCCGAACGCGAACACATCGACCGAGCGGCGCTGCGCAACGTGTTCATCGGACTTCCGTTCGGCATCGCCGCCGGGCTCACGATCCTGTTGATGATCGATGGTCGCGTGTTGTCGATCATCGTCGGCACTGCGACCGCGCTCGCCGCCGCTTCGATCCTGTTCGGTGCGCGGGTTGCGCGTTCGCCACGGGTCGAAGTCGCGGCTGGCGGAATCATGGCGTTCGCCAGCATCACGGCGGCACTGCCCGGCCCACCGCTCGCTATTGCGTTCAGCGACATGAAGCCGTCGACGATGCGAGGCACGGCATCTGCCTCGATCCTCGTCGTCGCCATCATCGCCGCAGTGACCTTGACGACTGCCGGACGCTTCGGCCGTCACGAGCTCGAGTTGCTCGCCTTGCTGCTTCCCGGTGCCGTGATCGGGCTGGTCTCCGCCCGGTTCCTGCGACCTGTCCTCGACCGTTCCTGGTTCCGCACCGCCGTCCTGGTGATGGCACTCGCCGGCGGCGTCGCGCTCGTCGTCCGTCAGGCGATGGCATGAGCGTCCAATCCGAACCCGATGTGTTGTTCCACAACGCAGACGTGCTCGGCCACACCCAGGGCAACCGTCCAGTGACTGCCGTCGCCGTCAGCGGCAATCGCATCGCGGCGGTCGGAGGCGTCGAGCTTCTCGAAGCCGCAACGACGAACACCCATGTGATCGACCTCGACGGACGCAGCTTGACGCCGGGCATCAATGATGGCCACATCCATATCGGCGGCTTCGCCCAAGGGCGCCCGCCCGCCTCGCTCGATGTAACTCCGGCGAGCTGCCCGACGGTCCGCAGCGTGGCGGCAGCCGTTGCGACTCGTGTGAGCGAGGTCGCTCCCGGCGAATGGATCCGCGGGAGGGGTTGGGTCGGTGCCTCGCTCGCCGACCTGGATGGCACCGAACCGACCGCGGACATGCTCGACGATGTCGCCCCGGACAACCCCGTCATCCTGACCGACTTCAGCGGCCATGCGATCTGGGTGAACACCGCGGCGATGCAGGCAGCGGGCCTGCGCCGCGATACGGCCGTCCCGGCCGGAGGACTCGCTCGGCGAGACGGCGCTGGCGACTTCACCGGACTGTTCGTCGATGCGGCTCAACATCTGATCGTTGCGCATGTGCCGCTGCTGTCCGACGACGAACTCGAAGCGGCCGTGCGATCCGGGCTCGCCGCACTTCATGCGCATGGCATCACCTCCATCACCGATGCCGCACTGAACCCATTCCCCGGAGTCGAAGACTCACTCGGTGGTGCCCGCGTCTACGAGCTGTTGCGACGCCTGTGCAGCCGCGACGACGTTCCGATGCGCTGCAACGTGCTCGTGACGTTCAGCTCGCTCGGCGCCACGATGCTCGACGCCACCCTCGCTGGCTTCGAAGCGTGGCGTCCGCCAGAAAACGACCCCGAGTGGTTCGCCGTTCGGGGCCTCAAGGTCTTCGCCGATGGCGTGCCGCCGAGCTGCACGGCCTGGGTGTCTCAGCCCTACCCCGATGGCAGCCACGGCTGTCTCACCGTCGGCGGCACCACCGACGACGAACGGGTCGAGGAGCTGGCCAGCATCATCCGCGCCGGGCACGAACGAGGGATGCAAGTCGGCGTGCATGCGACCGGTGATCGCACGGTCGACGCAGTCCTCGACGGCTTCGCCGCCGCGCTCGCCGACGTTCCCCGAGCCGACCCACGGCACTACATCATCCACGGACCGCTCGCCACGGCGGAGATGATCGGTCGGGCTGCTTCGCTCGGGCTCGGCTTCAATGTGCAACCGTCGCTCAAGTCGACCTCGGCCCGGTCAATCGAGGGCCTGTTCGGCCGCGAGCTCAGCGAGTGGCAGTGGCCGCTGCGGGCGATCATCGACAGCGGCGCGGTGCTGGCCGCAAGCTCGGACGCTCCGGTATGCGAACCGAACTGGCGCCACGGCATCGCCGGCGCGGTGCTGCGTGAAACCGCCGATGGCGAGGTCTATGGAGCGACGCAACGCATCGCCGTCGGCGAAGCGCTCGACGCCTACACCTCCGCAGGCGCGTGGCAAGACGATTGCGACACATGGAAGGGCCGCATCGCCCCCGGCATGGTTGCCGACATGTGCGTGGTCGACGCCCGGCTCTCGACCGATGACCCGCGGACGTTCGCCGAGTCGCCGGTCGCGCTCACGATGGTCGACGGCATCACCGTCCACGACCAACTGATCTGACCAACGGCTCCACCCTTCACACGCGTTCTCACCGACTCACAGCCCGGAAACCGGGCATCAGATCGGTGAGAAGCCGCAGGCGGGTGCCAGATCGGTGAGAAGGCGGCGCGGTGCAGGGCTAGGAGGCCTCGGCGGCGCGACGAGCGAGCATCGCTGCGCCCAGTGCCGTGGCTTGGGTTTGATCGGCGACCTCGATCGATCGGCCACTGATCTCCTGTTTGCGAGCGATCAGCTCGGCATTGCGGCTTCCTCCGCCCGTCGTGATGTGGCGGATGCCCGTCACACCCGCGGCAGCGAGCATCTCCGCGATCCGAACCTCGCCATGGCTGGCAACTTCGGCGATGATCGCATCGGCTTCGGCCGAGCCCAGGAAGTCGTCCCAGCTCAGTCCGAGTTCGAGGCGCCGAGCATCGATCCGGCCACCGCCTTGTTGCAATCCAGTCATCGCATAGGTCCGCTCGGGGACCACATGCACACCCTGGCCGACGGCCGCGTCGGCCAAGCGCCCCGACGCATCAAACCCATCGGTGACCAGGAAGAACGCTTCGGCGGTTCCGATCGAATCGAGGAGCATGCCGGGCTCGACGACATCGAGCGCCAACGCTGCGCACACGTGATCTTGGCCACCGGCGCCCACGACGCAACCGGTCGGCAACCCGGTCGCTGCGGCCGCGTCGGCGTGGACTCGGCCGATCGGCGCGCCGCTCTGCACGAGCGGCGCCAGTCGATCACGGGAAAGGCCCGCCAAGTTGAGCAGCTCGTCTGACCATGACCGGGCGGCGACGTCGAACAACATGGTTCGCGACGCCAACGAATAGTCCGTGGCCATCCGACCAGCGAGTCGGTAGCCAGCCCAGTCGGCCATGTTGAGCCAATGGCGGCCTCGGTCCCACACGTCGCTCGCGTGGTCGCGCGTCCATTGCATCTTCATCGCGCCAAAGACCGGCCGAGGTGGGACGCCAGCTATCCGGACGGTCGGCTCTGGGCCGACCGCATTCGTCCACTGCTGGGCCTGCGTTTCGGTGCGCTGATCGAACCAAGCGATCACCGGGGCAACGGGAGCGCCCTGGCCGTCGACCAAGACGCCAGCTTCGCCCATCGACGCCGTCGCGATGGCGACGATGTCGTGTCCGGCCGCGAGCAACGTCGCGGTGATCGACCGCAACACGGCACACGCAGTGTCCCAAAGTTCGTCCGCGTCGTATTCGGCCCCCGTTTCAACCGCGTGGGTCGGCGTCGGAAGCACGAACGCCGCCAGCTCTCGGTCGTCGTCATCGAACGCGACCGCCTTGACCGAGGTCGTGCCCAAGTCGAGCCCAATGAACGCCGAGCTCATGGGACCAGTGTCATCCAGCAGCAGATGGTGCCAGCGTCACCTTGACCGAATCAGCACCCGACGCCGTGAGTTCCAATGCGGCATCGATCTCGGAGAACGGCAGTCGGTGGGTGATGATCTGATCCATCGGCAGTGCACCAGAGGCGAGCAGCTCGATGGCCCGGGGATAGGTGTAGGGCCCGAGGTGAGCTCCGAGCACGTCGAGCTCTTTGCGGTCGCCGATGATCGACCACTCGGTCGTGACCTTCTCCTTGAACACGCCGAACACAACAAAGGTGCCGAGCTTGCGCAGCATGCGAAGGCCCTGATCGACGGCCGATGGATGCCCCGACGCTTCGAGGAACACGTCGCAGCCGTAGCCCTCGGTCAAGGTGCGGACCTCGTCGATGATGTCCACCTCGCTGGGGTTGATCGTCATGTCGGCACCGCACGCCCGAGCAAGCTCGAGCCGATCTGGGTGCAGGTCGCTGGCGATCAGCAAGCCGGGCTGCTTCGCCTTGGCTTCGGCGATCATCCCGAGACCGATCGGGCCACAGCCCGCGACGACAACGGTGTCGCCCGGTTGGATGTTGCCTCGGTCCACGGCATGAATTGCACACGCCAGCGGCTCGATAAACACGGCGTGTTCGATCGGCACCGTGTCCGGCACCTTGTGGTTGATGGCGTTGGCGGGGAACACCATGTAGTCCGCCATCGCTCCCTGCGCCTGCTGGCGGAAGCCATAGATCTCGGTGTTATGGCACATCCAGTACTGACCGCGGTTGCAGAACCGGCAGTTCCAGCAGGGCGTGATCTGCTCGCTCACGGCCGTATCACCGAGTGTCAGGCCGTGCTTCTCTGCGGCGCCTTCGCCCAGGCCAACCACGGTGCCAACGAACTCGTGACCGGGCACAACCGGTGGTTGCACGAACCCCGGCATGCCATCACCAGGCCAGTATCCGAAGGCCCCCTTCCAGCACGCGACGTCGCTGGCGCACAGTCCCGCCGAGTGCACCTGGAGCAGCACCTCACCCGGCCCGGCGCTGGGAACCGGCCTTTCTTCGTGTCGGTAGTCGTGGGGGCCGTGGCAGATCACGCACTCCATCGAGCCCGGCAGATGGTCGAGCTGTTCCATCAGAGCAGCTCGGGCGTGTGGACGACCAGGTCCTCTTCGAGCGTGCGAGACGGTGTGATGCCGCTGGCCGCCAGCCGGCCGTGGTACTCACGCGTCGCCTGCTCGGGCGTCATCGCGTCGTCGGCGACGGCCCGCAGCAGTTCGGTGAACACGACCGGGTCGTCGGCGACCTTGATGCGGCGTCCGAACAACGCCACCCGTCCGCCGTACTGCTTGACCTGCTGGAGCAGCGTGAACGAGTCGTTCGCGGTTCCGGGAGGGCCGCCGAGGACGCCGACGGTGACGTCGAGTCCGGCAACGAGTTCTTCGAGCGCCTGCGGGCCGTTGTAGACGACTTTGAGGAATTCGGGGCGGCTGGCCCGAGGGACCCCGGCGAGCATGCGGGCGATGCAGTCGTTGACGTAGGCGCCGACCGGTCCGTCGATGCCGGGATCGGCGACGTTCGGGTTGAAGACCTCGACGAAGTGCCGGAAGCCTTCAGCCGCCGATTCGGCCCGGAAGTCGCGATAGCGAAGTAGTGATCGTTCGTCAGCGTCGAGGTCGTTGTTGAACGTGATCGACCAGAGACCGAGCGGCACATCGACCGGCTGGTCCTCGGTCGGGTGCAGCGTGCCGTACATGGCCTCGCGCACCGTCGTGGTGGCGAACGGACGCGACGGTTGGGTGGCATAGGTGCCGCCTCGGACATGCCAGATGTCGGTCGTGTCGTTGGCGCGGATCGCGGCGGTGACTGGCGAATCGTTGAAGATGCCGCGGTCGCGGGCGAGCACGTCCATCGTCGAGACCGACGCCAACAAGATGTCGATGTCGCACTGGTCCACCATGGCCGCCATTTGGTCCCGCCAAAGCGACGGGTCGATGCCTTGCGCGACCGTTGGCCGCAAGCCACCGCCCATGTCTGGGTCGGCTGCGTAGCAGATGATGAAGTCAGAACCCGCGGGTTCGGCTCGCAGGGCCGCCAGCTTGGCGTCGAGACTTTTCACGAACCCTGTTCTACCCGATAATCACGATCGTTAGGAATGTTGTGGGCTGCGCCACACGGGCCAACTCAGATCGAATCCACGATGGTGCCTTGCATTGCGATGGCGTCGCCCATGCGGACAAGCCCGGGGAAGTGACGCATCGCCAAGATCCCATCCATCGTCGCCCGGTACTCGACCGGCGCGCGTCCAAGGTGTCGAGGGTCATGCACCCGAGCGATGACTTGCCCAGTCGAGATCGGGTCGCCGAGCGCGACGACCCATTCGATCAGACCGTCGGACTCGCTCGTGATGTACGCACCCTCGAGTGGGACATCGAGGAACTCGGTCGGCGCGTCTTCGTGGTCTCCCGCGAGCACACCCGCTTCCTTGAGCACATTGCGCACGCCCCGCAGCGTGATCTCGGCCCAGTCAGGGCGGGTGGTTCCCGTGCCGCCGAGCTCGGTCGTGATGAACGGCGTGCCTGAGTTCTCGACATGGGTATCCCACATGCCG
>CALDGN010000275.1 GCA_937942965.1 uncultured Acidimicrobiales bacterium
GCTGCCTCGCGGCTCGGGCGGCTCGTCAGGTCGACGCCCTTGGCGCCCCTCGCTTGGGCAAGTTCAAGGGCATGTCGGTTCAGCTTGTCGCCGACACCGCGGCCCCGAGCATCGCCATCGACCACGACGTCTTCGATCCACGCCTTCATGCCTGTTGGGATCAGGTAGAACGCCAAACACATGGTTCCTACGATGCGGTTGTCCTGTTGTGGGTCGCGCGCAATGAGGAGAATGGAGTCGGGCGAATCGACCAGCCGCTGCAGCTCTTCGGCCCCAGGAGGCGGGCTCGAGCTCGACAACTGAGGGATCAGGAGCGCGAACGCGTCTACCAGTTCCTCATTGACAACATGGGCCTCTTCGATGGTGACATCGTCGTTCGACACGGCCCTGAGCATAGGTTGCAGAGACCCACACCTCGGGTAGCGTGACGTACGTGGGTGAGGAAACGGGCGGTCCCAACCAGCACCTCGAGTGGTACCAACCCCGCTCGGCGGAGAAACCAGTTCTGGTCGTCGCCTTTGCTGGTTGGAATGACGCTGGCAACGCGGCGTCGTCAGCGGCTGAGTATCTCGAACAAACCTGGTCGGCCGCGCCCTTCGCCACGATCGACGCCGAAGAGTTCTTCGACTTCACCACGATCCGGCCGTCCGTCGAACTAACCCCATCGGGCGGACGCCGCATCTCGTGGCCATCAACCACGTTCTCGTTCGCCGAAGGCGTGCTCGAAGGCCGTGACGTGATCATCTGCCGAGGCGTCGAGCCTCAGCTCAAGTGGCGCACCTTCACCGACACCATCCTCCAGGTCGCTCAAGACATGGACGTCTCGATGGTCGTCACCTTCGGCGCACTGCTCGCCGATGTGCCACACACCCGGCCGACCGTGGTGTACAGCTCCTCGCTTGGCGGCCTCCCCGAACTCGAAGGCCTCGAACCTTCGAGCTACGAAGGCCCGACCGGCATCGTCGGCGTGCTCCACTCGGCCTGCGCCGTCTTGGGCATCCCGTACGGCTCGCTCTGGGCCGCCGTACCGACCTACGTGCCCGGCGCGGTGTCACCCAAGGCAGCGCTCGCACTGCTTAAGCGACTCCGCGACCTGCTCAACGCCGAATTCGAAACCGACGAACTCCAACGCGAGAGCATCGAGTACGTCCGCCAGGTCGACGCCTATGTCGAAGAAGACCCCGAGACCGTCGAATTCATCGGCGAACTCGAGCGGCACTACGACGCCAACCACGAAGCGTCACCCGAACAGCTCGTCGCCGAAGTCGAGCAGTTCCTCCGCCAACGCGGCGACCACTAAGTAACCGGGCTCGCTGCGGCTCGCCCTCGGCGTTGGCACGCAGCACCCACCACCAGCCACGCTGCGGATTCTCCACGCATGCGCCCAGCTCGCCCTCGGCGTTGGCACGCAGCACCCACCACCAGCCACTCTGCGGATTCTCCGCCATGCCCAGTCCAGCAATGCGCGGCGTGGCTAGAGGTTCTGGTTGATCCAGTCGATCACCTGTTGGACGACTTGTTCGCCCTCAGGCTCGTTGAAAATCTCGTGACGCAGACCATCGAGCACACGACGCTCAACACCCGCAACGCCTTCCAGCCACGCCGAGGCTGACGGCAGCACCAACTCGTCATCGGCACCATGCAGACACAGCGTCGGCACCGAAAGACGGTCAACCACGGCGCGAGTCGTCTCGGCGGTGTTGATCAAACCGGAGATCATCCCGACCGAAGCACCGCCCTTGATCAACGGGTCGCTTGTATACGCCTCGGCGACTGCCGGATCGCGAGAGAGCACCATTGGATCGAAGGGCACCTTGGGATGCAGCTTGGGCGCGAGCTGCGCCAGCTTGTGCACCGCCGTTTGTTGCCAACCGGGCACGGCGACATCGAGCGCGGGCCCGCTCAACACCAACAGGTCCGGTTGCGGACGGTCCGACACGGCGTACGCCGTCGAGATCAAGCCGCCCATCGAATGCCCGAGCAGTACTACCGGCACACCAACACTGCGAAGTTCGGCCAGCTGATCCTCGACATCATCAAGGAACAGGTTGAACTTCTCGACGTGACCCAGGCGCACGGCCGTCGCCCCGTGGCCTCGCTGGTCGTAGCTCACGGCACCGAAGCCAGCACCGGCGAGTTGCGCACCGACGGCTTCGTAGCGGCCACAGTGCTCGGCAATGCCATGGATGATCAAGACAACAGCCTTGGGAACCCCCGACGGCACCCATTGGCGCCGGAGCATGCGTTCACCGTTGCGGTTTGTGCCGTAATCGATCCGGCTAGCCGAGCTCTGCATGCGCTGAGCCTAGAGCGAGGTGTCCTCAATCACAGTCGAGCCTTCGACGCCGGCGGCGTTGCGCAGCATCCGGGTCAGAAAGCGCTTGTGCATCGGCGTGGCCAAGCCCCAGTAGATACGGCCGAGGAGTCGGCTGCGCTGCACGACCTCGGTCTCGGCGACCACCCGCTGCTCGCTCTCCCACCGGTAGCTGATGCGGTACGCCATGATCCGCATGTCCTCTGCGAACGTCACCGAGTCACCGCTGCGCTCGACAACCTCCCAGTTGCCAATGGCGTCGCCAGCGTCGAGCGGGCCGTCACTAACCGCAGCCCTGACCTTGTCGCTATCGCGCAGTCCCATCGATATCCCGGTAAGCCAGCTCGGCTGGTTCAAGGCCAGGTCTCGGATGAAGTCGTCGATGTTGGCGAAGCCCTCATCAGCCGTCTCGAGCACGAAACGATCGGCGTAGTCCGGGTTGTCGAAGGGTTTGCTGAGCACAAGAGCGTCCATGCGCTAAGTGTCACATTGTGCCAGTTGCATCGTCAAGCGAAAAGTGTCACATCGTGCCAGTTTGACTACGCTGTCGTTGTGGTCACCCGAGCCGAACACCGGCGTCAGACGTTGCTCGCGCTGAGCGAAGCAACCACCCGCGAGCTGCAAGCCCGCGGCCTCGATGCCACGATTGACGACATTGCAAAACGCGCCGGAGTCGCTCGTCGCACCGTCTATCGCTGGGTCGATTCACGCGACGACCTGGTCTTCATCCACCCACGCCTGTGGATCGAGATCTTCGACGAAGCCATCGAATCCGTGACCGATGCTCCGTTGCGCGACCGGGTGCTGCACGGAAGCCGAGCCGTCAGTGCGCACATCGACGCCGACCCAACCCCTGTCATGGAGGCGATGGCCGTGGCGCTCGCCCACCCATCGCTCATGCGTGGCTATGCGACCGTGAGCCAAGAGTGGATCGATCGCATGTCGACAGAAGTGCTCGGCACGAGCACCGATCCCGATGCGCGCTTCCGAGCCCGAGTGCTGGGCGCGGCGATCATGGGCGTCATCGACGCCGCGCTCACGTCGTGGCTCGAACATGGCGGCGCCAAGCCACTCGTGGGCTTCGTCGAATCGGGCCTCGAACTCTTGGCACCGATTCTCGACGAATAGTTCAGTTCGTCAGCAGAACGGGTTTGCGATGCCTGCGTCGCACTGAGCGACGATCAAGGCATCGATGATGTCGACCTTGGCGTCGCCGTTGAGATCGCCTGCGGCCGGGTTGATGCCGTCGATCAGGTTGATGGGGCAGTGCCCCTGATCCGTGCGGATGCTGACCGTGAACTGGGCCATGATGAGCGCGTCGACAATGTTGACGACGCCGTCGCAGTTGACCTCGCCCCGGGGAGCTGGGGTGTAGTCGTCCCGGTCGACGGCTCCGGCTTCGCAACCGAAGCCAAGCGGCGTGCGGAGCAGCCCGGTCTGGTCGCGTTGGTCGATCTCGGCGGTGCAATCGCCACGGCCGAGCGCCGACGACGTGCTTGTCGGTATGAACGTGGCCGGACAGCCTTGAGGCGTGCTCACGAGACAACCATTGTCGGCGAGCGGCTCGAGTTGCGTGGTTGCGGTGCCAAAGCAGCCGCCGACGTTGTAGCCAGCATCATCAACGCCGAACGCGCAGCGTTCGGCAATGCTCGAACGAAGTGCGACCCGACCCAGCACCTCGATGTTTCCGAGGTTGCCCATCACGGTCACGAAGTCTGCGGCGATCGTGCCTGGCGCCGTCGCGCTCAACGAGGCATCGACAGCGTTGCCGTTGCCGGTGATCGTGACTCGGCGAAGTGACATCGTGCCGTGGGCGGCATGCACGCCACCGAACAGCGAGGTGGGCTCGAACCCGTTGTCGGCGATCGTCGAATCGAGAATGGTCGTATCGGGTTCGTTGAATCCAAGGTTGACGACGCCGCCCTGTGCATTGGCGATCACGCTTGAGTCCGCCAGGGTCAGCTCGCCGACTTCGTTCAGAACGCCGATGCCGTCGTTGCTGTCGATGACCGATGAACGGATCTCGGTAGTGCCGCCGTTGATCACGCCGTGACCTTCGACGATCGGTCCACCATTCTCGACGATGACCGATTGGACGATGGTCATGAGGCTTCCATCGACGAACACGCCATTCGCGTTCTGCGACACGATCGTGTCGCTAATCACGACAACCGATTCAACCGCGTGCACACCGGTGAGCCCGCCGGCGGTGACGAACATGTTGGTGATCGTCACAGGTGACGCTTGGGTTCGGGCGATGCCGAGCGTCGTTTGTGCGACGCCGCCTCCCCACGCAGAGAAGCCCCCTCCGTCGATTGTGAGACTAAAGCCGGGGCCGTCTTGTGTGATCCACCGAAAGGCAGCGTTGACCGGCTCGCCGGTCGGGATCGGCCAGGCCGACGAGGTTGCGATGTCACTCGAGAACGTGATCGTGTAGCGGCCAGGCTGGACCGCAGCGTTGTAGCAGTCGATGGCGTCGTTGAACTCGGCTTCGATGCCAACGGTCCAGCTTGGGCCTTCGTCGCAATCGACGGGCTCGGCTCCTGCGTGCGGGATCGCGACGAGCATCGCAAGCACCAGGCTGAGCAGCGCTGCAAGGGCAGCGCCTTTGATCACTGCCGCCACCGAGGCGGCCCCCCGGCCAAATGTCACAGCGCCAACTGTAATCCCCCTGGCCCGCGCCCAAGTTGAGGTCTCGGTCGATCGGCTCAGACGGCCGTCACCCGTCGATCACAACACCGAGCTCTGCGAGTTGAGCGACAACGTCAGGAAAGGTCGGTTCGAACGCAGCAACGAAGTCCGCGGGTCGAGCGATCGCATGTGCGTTCGCCGCGACGAAACGAGCGAGCGCACAATCGACGTCTTCGCGACTGCCGAGGCGCTGCAAGGCGAATCCGGTCTGGGAGTAGACCGACGAGTAGTAGGCGGTGCCTCGGCCCTCCCAGAATGTCATTGGCTGAGTGGCTTGCCCGACGCCTTCGGCCGCAATCAGGTAACTGTCCGGAGCGGTGCCCTCGTAGGTGAATTCGGCGTAGCTCGTGATGCCCTCGTCGAGCCACGGGTCCGCGCCCTGGTTGTTTCCGACCAGCGAGTAGAAGAACATGTGGCCGACCTCGTGGCTGGTGGTGCGGCCGATCGTGTTCTGGCCTTGCATGATGTGGGTCGGGAACTCGATGCCGCCACGCAAGTTCGGCGTGACGGCAAACGTCAGCGATGGCCAGGGGTACTGGCCAAATCGCTCGCTGAACTGTTCAAGCGAGTCGACGACTTTGTCCAGGTACGCCTGGGGATCGTCATCGATGGTCTCGTGCACGCCGACGGTGACGACTACCGGCTCAGGCGCCATCGCGATCGCTTCGACCGTCCGGAAGCGTCCGACGCTGATGGCGAAGTCGCGAGCTGACTCGACGTTCCAACGTCCCGTGCCGTCGTCGACACCGCTGGCCAGCACCATGTAGTCGTCGGGCGCATCGATGGCGACGGACCAGTCTGCGACGGGCGAAAGGACCGCTTCGGCGAACAAGCTGGTCGCAGGATCGGTTGCCCATCCGATGCCGGGCTCCCACGGCAGGATCGGCAGGATCGTTCCGAGGCGCATGTAGTCGTCGCGCCCGGACAGTCGGGATCGCAGTTCGATGGGCACGACGAGCTCGAAGTCGAGGGCAACCTCGATTCGTTCGCCTGGTTCCAGTGTGGTCGAGAGGGGGATGCGGGCGAGCGTCGGCGTCAACAGCTCGGGTTCGACCGGACCGGTCGGCAGCGACACCGACGTGAGCGTGAGGTCTGCTCCCCCTGCAGCCGAACGAGGTCCATTCGGCCAGAGCCGCAGGATCAGCTCGTCAACCGGCAGGTCCGGGCCGAAGTCGATGGTCATCGAACCGACGACGCGACGAGCGAGCGGATCGATCGTCAACGACGCGTCGTAGATCGGACGATCGGGGTTGGGTAGCGCGAGTGGCCCGACGCCACAGGGTCCGTTCGGCTGCGGGGTCGCCGTCGGGGCGGGCGTGACCGTCGGTGCCGGCGGCGAGGTTGGTGTTTCCGGAATGGCCGTTGCGTCGGCGGTCGGTGGGATGGTCGGTGTCTCGGTAGGAACAGCCGTCGGTGGCGTCTCGGTCGCAGCTGCTTCAGGCAGCGCGGTCGGATCGCCGATGGCGCGTTCTGCGACCACCACATCGGCTGAGCAGGCAGCCGCGACGAGGAAGACCGCCAAGACCGCGACGGTGAACCGGCGCATCGTCGGCCTCAGGTGCGATTCGCTGCGAGCCAGAAGCCTGTGCCGGCATCGGCGGTTCGGCCCTGCCAGTCCCCGGGCATGGCCTCGAGCACGTCAGCAGCGGGAAGATGAATGGGTGTCTGATCGCCGAGCGTGTTGATCCAGAGCAAGGTGCCACCCGGTCGCAACACCCGGTCGACTTCGTTCGGGAACAAGATCATGTTGATCATCATCACGCCATCGAAGGCGTCGTCGTCGAACGGCAAGGCTGATGCGTCGCTGCGCAACCGGGGAGCGACGTCGGGGGCGTGGGCCAACATGCCCGCCGAGAGGTCGGTGCAGACCAGCGAGCCAACGACCGGCGCGAGCACTCGGGCACCGGCGCCCGTGCCCGACCCAAGCTCGAGCCAGTCACCGGCTAGGGGAAGGTCGCCGCGGCTGATGGCGTCGTCGATCGGCGCCCGCTTGACGTCGTCGGTGCGGCGTTCGGACCACTCGGGCGCAAGCTCATCGAAGAGTGTCGACATGCGTTCGGCGTGTTCCGACGTCCAGGTTTCGCCGAAGGCCATGCGCCGAGTGATCTTGCGGATCGGGTGATCCGGGCCTGCGAACGGTTCGGGCTCCGAGGCGTCGGGATGCGGGTCGAGTTCGGTCAGCACTCGTTCAGCCTCGCGCCCCGGCTCAATAACTTCTTGGCAGGCCGAGGATTTTGTTGGAGATGAAGTTGAGCACCATCTCTTGCGAGACAGGCGCAATCTTCATCAGCCGGGCCTCGCGCCAGTAACGCTCGACGTGGTACTCGGTCGCGTAGCCGAAGCCGCCGTGGGTCTGCATCGCCCGATCGGCGGCGAAGAAGCCAGCCTCGGACGCGAGGTACTTGGCGGTGTTCGCTGCCTCGGCGCATGAGAGGCCGTTGTCGTAGCGCCAACTGGCTTCGCGAATGATGAGCTCGGCGGCCTTGAGTTTCATGTGGGCTTCGGCCAGCGGAAACGCGATGCCCTGGTTCTGACCGATCGGGCGGTCGAAGATGATCCGGTCGTTCGCGTAGTCGGTCGCCCGACGGATCGCTGCTCGCCCGATGCCGAGCGCCTCGGAAGCAATGAGCACCCGCTCAGGGTTGAGCCCATCGAGGATGTAGCGGAAGCCCTGGCCCTCTTCGCCGATCAGGCGCGAGGCGGGCACGCGCAGATTGTCGTAGCGGACCTCGCACGAGACGACGGCGTTGCGTCCAAGCTTGGAGATCGGCGTGATATCGACGGCAGGATCCTGCAGGTCGACAAGGAAAAGCGAGATACCTGCGGTCCGGCTCTCGGCTTCTTCGATCGGCGTTGTACGTACGAGTAGCAGGCACATCTCGCAATGCGGGGCCTTGGTCGTCCACACCTTTGCGCCGTTGATTACGTACTCGTCGCCGTCACGAACCGCACGGGTCTTGATCTGGGTCGTGTCCGTACCGGCGTCAGGCTCGGTGACCCCAAAGGCGACGTGCAGATCGCCCGATGCCACTCGAGGCAGGACTTCGGCGACGAGTTCTGGCGAGCCGTACTTGCGGACGGGTTCCATGCCGAAGACCGACAGGTGTACGGCCGAGCAGCCGTTCATGGCAGCACCAGACGCCGCGATCTCTTCGAGCATGATCGACGCTTCGGTGATGCCCTGGCCGCCACCGCCGAACTCTTCGGGGATCGCAATACCAACCCAACCGCCCTCGGCAAGGGCTTGGTAGAAGTCCCAGGGGAACTCGTGGGCGGCGTCTTTTTCGGCCCAGTACTCGTCGGGGAAGTCCGCGCAGATGCGTCGGATGCCCTCGCGAATCGCTTCGTGGTCCTCGTGCACGCTGAAGTCCATAGGTGCATCGTCGCCGACCGTCACAGCCGAACCCAAGCCGAGACGGAGCCGAGACCGAGCAGCCGAAGTGGCCTGCGGAGCGCGACGACCTAGATTCGAGCGATGCCGTGGCCGACCTGGCAGCAGTCGTTGATCGCCGCGGTCCTGTCTGGTGTGGCGATCCTGGTACTGCGACGCTCCCCCGAGCGGCGCTTCACCGCGGTCGCGGTGCAAGCAGCGACGGAGTTCACGATCCTCGCATCGCTCTATTCGGTGTGGCGGATGGCCCGGAAGTTGCCGCTCTACCAATCGGCCGGCGCAAAGGAACGAGCGCGAGACATCGTTGAGCTCCAAGACACCTTCTTTCTGCCGTCAGAGTTGAGCTTGCAGCAGTTCGTGTTGCGCTGGGACTGGCTGAGTTGGCTGTCGAGCGCGTACTACGCCGGGGTACATGTGCCGGCGACGATCGCGTTTCTCATCTGGCTGTTCTGGCGTCACCGCGAACACTTCGGCCAATGGCGCAACGTGTTATCGATCACGACTGCGTTCTGTCTCGTGATCCGATTCTGGCGAGTTGCACCGCCGCGGTTCCTGCCGGACCTTGGCTACATCGACCTTCCGGCCGAGTACGGGCTGTCGCCCTACGGCGCCGTGGGCACGGGTGTGTCACCGCAGTTCGCAGCGATGCCGTCCATCCATGTTGCGTGGGCGGCAGTGGCGTGCTTCGGGATCGTTGCCGCGGGGAAGCACCGGTGGCGCTGGCTTTGGATGGGCCACCTGGTCGCGACGCTGTTCGTCGTGTCCGCGACCGGGCACCACTGGTGGCTCGATGGCATCGTCGCCATCGCGCTCGTTGGTCTCGCCTGGTGGATCGATCGAGTAGTGCGCCGGTTCCTGCGAACCCGCCGCACAGGTTCCTAGGTGGTTCCTTCTGCCGGAGGATCCGGCCAGATCGAGTCGCGGACCGAGTCGAACGCGGTCGGCGCACCATCACCGTCGATCGCGGCGAAAGCCTGGTCGACCCAGTCGCCAATCCCGGCGAGCGGATCGGGAAGTGCATCGCGCGAGAACCAACCGACGTCGGTCGTCTCGAGCGGATGACCCTTGAGTTCACCGCCAGTCGCTCGGCACAGGAACACCAGCGAATACAGCGGGATGCGCGTGAACCCTGCTCGGAACCCATCGATCACCGTCAGCAGTCGCTCGGGTTCGCAAAGGATGCCGGTCTCTTCACTCACTTCTTTGACGGCAACTTCGGCCGGTGAGTAGCCGATGTCTGCCCACCCGGTCGGATAGAGCCAGATGCCGCTGTCGGCGCGCTGCACCAACAGGATTTCACCCTTGTCATTGCCGACGACCGCGCCCACGGCCGACTTCGGGGTGACGTAGCCGGCCACTCGCTCGCCGACCTCGCCCATCCAGTCGGTGACCTGGGCATCGGCGTCATAGCCGCGGCCGCTGTGCTGCTTGATCTCCGCAGCGACGTGCAGCACTTCTTCGTAGCGTTCGCGTTCGTACAGCGTCTCGGTGAACGCCATGCCCGTTCGGGCGATCCCGGCGAGCGTCTCGGCCCATCGCAACAGGTCAACTTCGGTGACAGGACCCTCGTGCTCGCTCATCACCGCCGACGCTATCGCTCGGCGCGCTGGTCTGTCCGATCAGTGGTTGGCGCTCGCGCCGACGACGGGGATGGCAGGCTTTTCCCAGTCGCGGGAACCCTCGTTGCGGAGCTGAGCCATGAACTCGTCTCGGGGCATCGGTCGACCGAACAGGTAGCCCTGCACCACCGTGCAACCAAGCGACACGACGATCTCGCACACCTCGGCCGTCTCGACGCCCTCAGCAACACAGGCGATGCCGAGCTCGTTCGCGAGCTCCACGGTCGATCGCACGATCGTTCGGTCGCCGGCGTCGTTCGGCAGGTTGCGAACGAACGCTTGGTCGAGCTTGACCTCGGTCGGGTGCACCAGGCGAAGCCGGTTCAGCGAGGCGTGACCAGTTCCGAAGTCATCAACCGAGAGCCCAACACCGAGATCATGCAGGGTCTTGCAGGTCATGAGCGCGGTACCGCTTTCGGACACATCATCGACTTCGGTGATCTCGAGTTTGAGGTGCTTCGGAGCGAGCCCAGCGGTCATCAGCATTCCCTCGACGCGTTCCACGAGGTGAGGTTGATCAAAGCTGCGGGGGTGAAGGTTCACGGCGATCTCGACGTCAGGCCAGACGTCAGTGCAGTCGCTGGCGATCTCGAGCGCCTGGGCGATCATCGCTTCGCTAAACCGGTGGTACGCCTCGGAGATTTCGACCAGGCCGATGAAGCGATCCGGCGACAGCACCCCGAGGCGTGGGTGGTGCCAGCGACACAGTGCTTCGACGCCAACGAGCTTGCCGGTGACCATCGACACCTTGGGTTGGAGCCAGAGTCGAAACTCGCCGCGTTCGATCGCCCGATCGAGCTCGGCAGCCAGCGTGAGCCGCTCGACGATCGGTTCGGTCGGTGCTGGTTCGTACCTGCACCAGGATTGGCGGCCGAGCTTGGCTTCGTGGACCGCCATGTCTCCCTGACGGAGCAGTTCGATCGCTGAAACGCCAGGGGCTGCGGGCGCGATGCCGAGCGAAGCTCGGATGGCGATGCCCGCGCCACCGGCGGCGACGGGTCGACGGACGAGCTCGCCAATACGCGCAACCGCTGCAGCCATCGACGCATCGGAGCTGCCACAGGTCAACATGACGGCGAACTCATTGCCGCCCAGGCGAGCAACAACCTCGCTATCGGCTTCTTGCGCGAGGCGATTCCCGATGATCCGCAGGACCTCGTCGCCGCGATCGTGCCCGAACGCTTCGTTGATGTCCTGGAATCGCACCAGGTCGATCACGAGCAAGCAGATGTTCGGCTTGCCCGGCTGGAGCGCATGATCGACACGAGTAAGCAGGCCGCTTCGGTTGAGAAGCCCAGTCAGCTCGTCATGCTCAGACTGGTGGCGAATTCGCTCGGCGGCCTGCGTGAGTTCGGTGACATCACTCGCGACCGCTTGGAGATAGCCGTTGCCGAGATTGTGGATCTGGCTTCGGATCGGGACGATCGAACCATCGCGATGGTGCATGCGCAGCACATGGTCGAACAGCACCGACTCGTCCTCGACTGCGGTGAAGTCCACGATGTGCGGGTCGGCCAGGTAGGTGCGGAACGTCGTACCGAGGACCGCGTCTGGGCTCCAGCCGAGGGCACCTTCGACGTCTCCGTGCAGGGCGGTGATGGTTTCGGTCTCGACCTCGATTTCCCAGAAGAACAGGCGGGCGGCTGAGACCAGGCGCTCGTAGCGCTCATCGATCGCAGCTCGACGCTGAAGCCACTCTTGGTAGTAGATGCGAGCCAGCAGGAAGACGAGCCCCGTGATGAGCATTGCTGCGACACCGCCTCGGATCCCACCGAGCACACTCGCGCCAAGAAAGCCGAACCATCCAAAGCTGACGACGAGACCGACGCTTGTCGCGGCCCCGTTGCTGATGAGCGTCATCGCGACGGCCACGAACACGATGACCATCGTCAACCAGTGCGCAGGGATGGCGGTCGCGATGAAGATCAGCACGGCGAACACTGCAGCCATGTGAGCTGGATCGCGCCGCGTCACGGGCGTGAAGCGTTCGATCGCATAGATCAGTGGCAGGGCGAGAAGCACGATGCCAGCGACCCCGAACCGCGTCACCATGCCAGCGTCGGACGGAGCGACCATTACGAAGAGAGCAATGATGCTCAGTCCAAGCATGCGGACGCGCAGGAAACGCCAGACATCACCTGTCCGAGCTTCTCGATACAGCGAACCCTTGGTCGGGTCACTGCCCATGTTTGGGGGCGACGCCACCAAGTCCTATCGGCCTTGAAACGTCACTCTTGACACAGAGAAACTATGGATACGCAGAGCACGTGCGCCGCACCGCTGCGTTGCACCGGCTCGCTCGTAGCGAGCGCGGTGCGTCGGTTCAGGCGCCAGTCCAGTTGGGGGCACGTTTCTCGGCGAATGCGGTTGCGCCTTCGATCGCATCGGCGGAACCGAACACGCTGTCGATCAGCGGCTGCTGATCGCCCCAGAAGGCCTGATCGACGCCACCGAGATCCCGGATGAGGCGCTTCGATGCGGCGAGCCCGAGCGGGCAGTTCTTGGCGACCTTTGCAGCAAGTTCGAGTGCGCCGTCGAGGGCTTCGCCTTTTTCGGTGAGCACCTGCACAAGGCCGAACTCGTGGGCGACGTCGGCGGTGATCGGCTCGCCCGTCAGCGCCATCTGCATGGCCATGCCGTAGGGCACGCGGCGAGGAAGCCGTGACAGTGCACCTGCGCCGGCGAAGAGTCCGACGCCAACTTCGGGGATGCCGAGCTTGGCACCCTTGCTGGCGACGAGCATGTCGCAGCTCAGCGCGATTTCGAGGCCACCGGCCAGAGCAAAGCCCTCGACCGCGGCGATCAGCGGCTTGTCCGCGGCCTTCTCGGTGATGCCGGCGAAGCCACGTTCGGGCAGGTTTGGCATGCCGCCAGATACGAATGCCTTGAGGTCCATGCCCGCCGAGAAGCCACGACCGTTGCCGGTCAAAACACCAACGGAGAGGTCGGCATTGGCGTCGAGCTCTTCCATGGCGGCGGCCATCTGTTCGGCCAACGCCAAGTTCACCGAGTTCATCGCCTCGGGGCGGTTGAGGGTGATGATCATCACCCGGTCACGGATCTCGGTCAGCAGTTCGTCAGCCATGTGCTCATCCTAGAAGCGTGACCTCAGCCGAGATCTATCGGCGAGCAGGCCGCCTCTAGCTGAACCGAGTGGCAAGTACTTCGACGACACGCTGCCCTTGTTCGAGCGGAGTCGTCTCGCTCCGTTCCATCTGCACGGCTGCAGCAAGCAGCACCGCTCCACCGAGCGCCAGCCATCCCCACGTCGGCACTCGCGAGCCAGGGCCGAGACTTTCGAAGATTGCGACCGCCGAGATGAGCGCGGTGCCGGTGATGAGTGGGCCCGCGAGCCGCCACCATCCGCCGGCGAGGACCGCCAACACACCGACGCCGCCAGCGAGGACAGCGTGCCACGCAGAGCCGCCGTCGAACCGGTCGACCGCAGCGACGAGGCCGAAGATCGCGATCGTCGGTGCGTAGGCGACCCAACTCGTCAGTCCGTTGCGATGCCAGATCGACCCGGCCCAGAGCGCGGCGAGCGCAGGGAGTGCGAGGTAGGCCTCGACCCACATGACATCCCAGACCGCCAACTGCATCCAGGTGCCAGCAGTGACCGTGAGCGCTCCGGCACCGATGATCGGCGGGCAGTTGGTGGCGGCCCCGAACAAGACGACGGCACCGCCGACGAGCATCAGGGCCGGTGCCAGCATCGCAACCGTGGCAGAAGCAGCCCCAAGGCCAACGATGCACAGCGTGAGTGCCAATGCCCCGAGCGGCAACTCCATCCGCTGCGGCAGCACGATCTGCAGACCGACGGTGACCATCGCTGCGGCCGTCATCATGACGCCCGCCTCTGCGGCCGAGAAGCCGATCAGCTCACCGAGCGGCAAGCCCGTAAGTCCGACGGCGATGCCGGTGATGATGGTCGGGGTCCATCGTTGGGTGCGCCACGCATCGAACGCAGCGAGCGCTGCGACGACGATGGCAAGCACGATTGCTCCGACGGGTTCGAGCAGCCACGTCACACCGAGCGACAGCACCGAAACTGCCCGTGTCGGGAAGGTGGCCGGTTCGTTGAGGTTTGGTGAGACGACCCAACCAAGCGCCCAGCCAACGACCGCGATCGCCGTCACGCCCACGTCCATCTCGACGAGGCCACTGAGCGGCGCGAGCAAACCAATGACGAAGAGCGATGCGAACGCACTCGCGAGAAGCGCTGCCGCATCGTCGCCTCGGCGCAGCTGGAACCGAGCGCCCACGGCGAGCACGAGTGCTGCGGCGGCGAACACACCCGCTCCTGTCCAACCGGCGTTGGTGAACACGATCGCGACGATTGCGGTGATCTTCGCAACAGCCAGGCTGTCGCCACGCCCGGTCACGATCGCCCAGGTGCCGCTCGCGAGGGCGACGACGCTCATCACCAAGCCCGACCCCGGTGACGCAGCAACCACCGCAAGCACAGTTGCCGGAATCAGGAAGGTTGCCGGACGCCAGTCCGCTCCGAAGAGCAGCCCGACCAGCCAGTCGTTCGGGTCAAGCAGCCGTCGCCGGTCCGCGGTGAGCCAACCCAGGCTCAGCAGCGCGGCCGAGACGAGCAGGGTGGTCGACGTGCTGATCAGCAGCGCATCGACCAACACAACGATGGTCCCGAGGCCTGCGATGACTTCGACGGTAGGAGCGACGACTGCGACGATCTGGCGCCACATCGGATCGCGGCGAGTGGCCAGGGCAGCGAGCTCAACGAGCAGGAAGAAGCCAGCGAGGCTGACCCACCACGCGTGCACGTCGGTGAACATGGCTGCCGTCGTGATGGCAGACACGGCTGTGAGTAGAACCACCATCCATCCGCGTTCAAGTGACGGCTGCCAGCGGGCCAATGCCGCGGCTACGAGGGCTGCGATCACGCCTGCCACGACAAGCTGGGGCCGGTCGGCTCGGAGGAAGCCGAGGTCCTCGATGGTCGGGGCGAGCTGGACCGGCCACCGTTGAAACGCGGCGATTGGCAGGAGACCGGCTACCAATGTCCAGGTCGTCGCCGACCGGCCTGACGTCTCGATGCCGACACCAACCGTCATCACCGTCGCACCGAGCGCGACAACCGCCAACACGAGTGGCATCGACAGCGGCGATACCGCGGCGACGCCCGCCGCGGCCAAGACAACCGAGCCGCGAGCGGCCCACTCCAGCACCGGCGAGGCATCAACGCGGACGAGCGCAAACCACGCTGCGACGGCCGTGACCGAGGTGAGCAGCAGCGTTTCTTGCCAGGTCCGGTCCGCCAAGACCGCGACCGCGGCCATGTCGAGCGGGATAAGTAGGGCACCGAGGTGGAAGATCGCACGGCCGGTCAGCGGGATCGTCGACTGCAGTCGGCGTCCACCGAGGAGCATCACCAACGTGATTGCGACGAGGCCGCCCAGCTTCGCCGTCTGGCCGATCTCGCCCCATCGAACCGCGGTCAGCACCGCGGCCGCGGCCAACAGAAGCGAGACGCCGGTTGCGCCGACCCAGAGCGCGCCGGTCCGGCTTGGGTCGCCCGCTGGCTCGGCGGCTGGTTGGGGTGACGCTGGTTCGAACGGCGGGGCGTCGAATGACGGCGTTGGCTCGGTGGCTATCGGCATAGTTCCACCATCGGGGTTGGACGCCCTCTGGGGAATGCAGAGAGTCCCCCAAAGCCCAGTGGGGGCTTCCCTGGGTTCGTCCGATCCGCTGTGCGTGGCATCCTCGACACATGGCCCGCCCCCTCACCCAGACTGATCGCAGCCTGTTTCAGGCCACAGCGGTCGTTCGATGGCTCACCCTGGGCTGGGCCGCATTCGGGTTAGCCATCAGCACCGAACACCTGCGCCACGCCAGCACCGCCTGGATCCTGATGGTGCTCGCCCTGCTCGTCACGGCCGCCATAACCGTGCTGCTGACACAGGACCCGAAGCGGCTCGTGAGCGCGCCGATCATCATCACCGAGCTCGCCACCGCAGCTGTGCTTCTGGTCGGCGACGGCTACGTCTACACCGACGCGCGACCCCAGTCACTCCCCTGGGCCTGGCCCTCGGCCGCCCTCATCGCGACCGGCGTCGCGTTCGGCCGACGCTGGGCGGTCGTGTCGGCGATTGGCCTATCGCTCGCCAGCTTCTTCGGCGAAGGACTCAACGACGGCGGCACATCGAACTGGGGCGTCACGGCCTCGTCAAAGGCCGGCCTCTACATCCTCACCGCCTTAATCAGCGGGTACGTCGCTCATCGCCTGCGTCAGGCCGAGGTCGAGATCAGCGCAGCCCGAGCCCGCGAAGAGGTCGCCGTCAAACTCCACGACGGCGTCCTTCAGACGCTCGCCGTGATCCAGCGTCGATCCGATGATCCTGAGCTGGTTGCGCTCGCCCATGACCAGGATCGCGACCTACGCGATTACCTCGCCGGTAGTCGGTCCGCCCAGCCCGGCCTGACGGCCAGCCTCCGCGAAGCAGCCGCCCTCTACGAACGACGCCATGGTGCCCGAGCCGACGTCATCATCGCCGACGACATCGTCGAACCCACGAGCGATGTCATCGCCGCAGTCGCCGGCGCGGTCGGCGAAGCACTGGCCAACGCCGCCAAGCACAGCGAAGCGGATCGAGTCGTCGTCTATGCCGAACCCGACGACGACGCACCCTCCGACGCCGGCCTGTTCGTATCGATCAAGGACAACGGCGTTGGCTTCGACGTCGACGCGGTCACCGAACGGATCGGCATGCGAGACTCAATTCGGTCCCGTATCGAGTCGATAGGAGGCCGAGTCGAAATTTCGAGCCGCCCAGGCCGAGGAACAGAGGTGCGACTATGGGCTCCCTAAACGCTGTCCGAGTCGTGATCGCCGACGACCATCCGATCTGGCGATCCGGCGTGCGTAACGATCTCGGCGACAACTTCGATGTCGTCGGCGAGGCCGGCGACGGCACCGAGGCCGTCAAGGTCATCCGTGAAACCGAACCCGACCTGGTGCTGTGCGACCTCAACATGCCCAATGGCGGCGGGCTCAAGGTCGCAACCGAGTGCGGGCAGATGACCCGCGTCGTGATGCTCACCGTGTCGCAGGCTGAGCGTGACCTTCTCGACGCGATCTCTGCCGGTGCCTGCGGCTACCTGCTCAAGTCGACGCCACCCGACGAACTCCGCAACGAGCTGTGGAAGGCCGCCCAAGGCGAACCCGTCTTCTCGCCGTCGCTTGCCGCACTCGTGCTCACCGAGTTCCGCCGCATCTCCAAGGCCGAGGCTCCGGGCGCGGCGCTCAGCGCTCGCGAACGTGAGGTTCTACAGCACGTCGCCCGAGGGCACACCTACAAAGAGATCGGCGAAGAACTGTTCATCGCCGAGAAGACGGTCGAGAACCACGTCCGCAACATCCTCGCCAAGCTGCATCTCAATCGGAAGAACGAGTTGATGCGCTACGCGATCGAGCACGGCATCGAATAAGCCCCAGTGGTCGTGCCTCGACCTTCGGGCGCTAAGCCGGGTCGGGTTCGCGCTCGAGTACTTCGAGCAGCGCCTGGCGGATCTCGTCCTGCATCGCTGGGTCGGTGACCTTGACGCCTTCGAGTGTCTGCACATAGAACGCGTCGACGACGTCGCCGCCGACTGTTTGCACGCGCGTCTGCTGCTGGTCCAGGCCAGCATTGATCAATGCTTGGCTGAGCTCATAGAGCAAGCCGAGACGGTCGGGGCCGGCGACCTCGATCACTGTCGACAGTGCAGAGACCTCGTTGTCGAAATCGACCCGGATCTGCTCGATCGGGTTCGGCGCACGAACGACTCGCCCCAGGCGGGCTCGGGCGCGAAGTTCGAAATGCGGCGCAAGATCCTCGGTGCTGGCGAGCACATCTTCGACTTCGTCGATGACGCGCGCCCATTCGATCGTCTCGTCTTCACCATCGACATGAACAACGCGCACAACCTCGAGTGCCTTGCCATCTTCGATGTGCGTCTGGGCACCCAGAATGTTGAGCCGGTTCAACGCCATTGCGCCCGCGACTCGCGCAAACACGCCCGGGCGGTCCTTGGTGACGACAACCAACGTGTCGCCCTCGCCGTGGACCAGGTGATCGTTTTCCGCGATCAGCTGCCGCTGCGATGCATCGGGGAAGCTGGACTCGACCTCGGAGTCACCATCGGTACGCAACCAATCGTCGGTGAGCCGGGTGAGCTCACTCAACAGGTGGGCCTTCCATCGGCTCCACGCCGATGGCCCCGTCGCCAGCGAGTCGGCTTCGGTCAGCGCTGCCAGCAGGTGCAGGAACGACGACGTCTGTACCTGCTCGGCGACGCTGGCAATCGTGCCGGGATCCTCGATGTCGCGTCGGGTGGCGACATCGGGCAGCAGCAGGTGATGCTCGCAAAGCCGCTTGAGCGTGTCGACGTCATCTGGGCCGAAGCCCATGTTGGCCGCGATCGTGTCGATCAGTTCGACGCCAACTTCGGTGTGGTCCCCGGGATAGCCCTTGCCGATATCGTGCAGCAACGCACCAACGACGAGCAGGTCCGGACGATCAACTCGATCGACAAAGTCCGATGCGATCGACGCAGCCTCGAGCAAGTGACGGTCCACGGTGAACCGGTGGTACTGGTTCCGTTGGACCTTGCTTCGTGTCGGTTCCCATTCCGGAAGGAGCCGGGTGAACAACCCCACATGGTCGAGGGTCTCGATGACCGGAATTGCAGCGTCGCCGGTCAGCAGCAAACGCACGAACAGTTCGCGGATCTCCGCGCTCCACGGCACGCGAATCGTCGGGCCGAGTTCGACCAGTGCGTCGAGCGAGTCGCGATCGATGCGAGCGTTGTTCTCTGCCGCGGCGACTGCAAGCCGCAGCATCAATGCGGCATCGTTTCCAACGGGCGCGGTCGGCGTGATGCACATCGCTTCGTCAATACTGACGATACCCTCGTCGACTGCCTTGGGCCGCTCGGCGCGAAACCGGAACCGCTTGATGCGTCGTTGGGCTCGCTGGAAGACGTTCTCCGCGATCCAAGTAACCGTGCGAGCCGACGCCGCGATCTCGCTCATCATCACGTCGGCGTCGCCGATGCCGAGCGCGTCGGCTACACCGTCTTGTTCCTCCAGGAACAGGCGGTCGCCCTTACGGCTCGTGGCTCGATGCAGCTCGACTCGTGCTGCCAGGAGCACCTTGTTGGCAGCCCGCAGGTCCCGGCGTTCTTGATCGAGGATCGGGATGTCGGCCGCCTCGATCCACTCGACCGCGTTGACATCTCGCAAGCCACCACTCGATGTCTTGAGATCGGGCTCGAGCAGGAACGCGACCTCGCCGTTCGCCGCGACCCGGGCGCGGCTGTCATCGATGATTTGCGGAAGCCATTTGCGACGAGCCGCACGCCAAGTGCGCAGCGACTGCTCGGAGAGATCGTCGGAAAGTTCCGCGTCGCCGGCCAGATGACGCAGCGTCAGCAGAGAGGTCGCCGTATCGAGATCGGTCTTGGCCAACTCGATGCTCTCGCTCACCGTTCGTACCGAATGGCCCAGTGAAATGTGGGCGTCCCACACAGGGAACCAGAGTGCTTCGGCAGCAGGCGCAAGCTCGGCTTCATCCCAGCCGTCGTGCAGGAGCATGACGTCGAGGTCGCTCTGCGGACTCAGTGCGGATCGCCCGTATCCGCCAATGGCGACGAGGCTGATTCCTCGGCGGGAACCGATCTCAGCTTCGAAGAGCGCCTGTAGCCACTCGTCGACTCGCCGCGCATAGGCCCGACAGAACACGGTTCCGACAAGATTGCGATCGGCGAAGAGTTCTTCGCGATCGATGGCAGGGGTGCTGCCGCCGTTCGAGCTCATGGCGACAGGGTAGGCAGCGACGTCATGCGGTCGGCCACGCTCGGTTCAGTGCTCGAGGTAGTTCCTCGGCCCACTGGATCAGGTCGTGGCCTGCCACTCGTTCGGTGAAGTGGTAGCGATCGGTCTGTGTCATCAAGAAACCTGCCCAGGCTTCGGTCGCTTGGAAGAACGCTCCTTCGAGGGTGCCCGCGCACAGGTGGATAAACGGGTGTGCATCGGACCAGGCTTCGCGCAGGTCCGGGGGCATGCCGGTCGAGTACGCAAACGCGTGTCCGAAACGAGCCGGATGCGAGCGGGCCACCATGAGCGTGTGACCGCCTCCGTCACTGCAACCGAAGACTCCTCGAAGCACAGGATCGGTGGAGACACCAAGTGTCGCTTCGGCCCAAGCGGCGAGCTCATCGACGAAGAAGCGCTCGTGATTGACGAAGCGTTGTTGGTCGAAGCCCGGCAGGTATTCGGCCGCGCGCAGGTTGCCCATGATCGGATCGAACGATGCTGAGTGCGCAGCCACGATGACCACCGGTGGACACGTGCCTGCCTCGATCGCAGCGTCGAGGCGACGGAGGTACGGCGAGATCATGTTGCCGTCGGTTGCGTAGATCACCGGGATGGCATCGCCGGCCTGGTGACCGGCTGCCCGGTAGACGGTGACTCGCCGAGGCTCACCGAGGGCTGCGGACTCGACGGCGTGATCGAAGCTGGTGCCGACGAGCTCATCGTTCGACGGAAGCTCGGGGGGCGATGACGAGCCGCGGAACCTGCCGTCGTGGGAGCCACGAGAGAAGTTCATCTGGCCGCCGCCATCGACGGATTGCAGCGTGTAGGTGATGACCGCTTCGTCGAGCCGCTCGACTCTGAGTTGCAGGACCTGCAGTCCTTCGCCCGCCGGCCACGACATCAGCTGGAAGGTAGGCGGGACCGAGAACGGCATCGGCGTCTCTTTGACCAGCGTCAACACGTCGCCGTCCGCCCACGCGGCGCCATCAATCTCCATGCGGGCACGGAGCTCGGCTGGCTCGGGTGCGGTCCATACGCGACAGAAGCGCTGCCCATCGGGTAGCTCGCCGGGTTTCGACGCCCGTTCGCGAGCGAGATCGATGGTCGCTTGCTCCATGCGTTCGTGGAGTTCGGCCAGGCTCGGCACACCAAGCGCCTGGCGCTCCTCGTCGGTCACCCGAGGGTTCACGGGTGGCTGCACGATCTCGCCGTTCTGCTCAAGCATCACCGTGCCGTAGAGCTGGGGGCGTCCCGTGTACAAGGCGATCTTGTCGCTGGCCTCAGCGTGGATACGACCGGCTCCATCGATGCCGCCTTCGTGCGCGAGCAACGAGAGCCGAGCAACGTTCGGGAGGTCCGAGGGGTCGCCCGAGTTCGCGAGGAGCACCGCTGCGGCCCCAGCCGACTCGGGTGAGGAAAGGGACTCAAGCGCCGGATGCTGTCGGATCTCGTCAAGCAGGTCGAACCGCTCGTTACCCGACGCGTTCAGCGCCCGCTCCAAGACGTTGTCGAGCTCTTCCACGTGACCCCCTGCCGCATCATCCATTGTCACATTGCGACCCTACGACACGCACCCAAACGCCATCCCCAAACATCAGGCACCGGTGTTGCCTCGCCAAAGTGAACCCAACCAAAGATCGGCGAAGTCGGTATACCCCTTGCCTCCGTGCGGGTTCGCCGTGAGCTCTCCCATCACAGGGCCTTCCGTAGAGGCGTAAAGATCCACTCGCACGAACATCTCCAGGCTCGCTGCAAGACGTTGGGCTATCGCCAAGAGATCGTCAGCAAAGGGCGGCAGCGGTGGCTCTGTATCGGTGTGATCCTGATTGCGTTGCACCTTGAAGCCAAGTGGACGCAACCGAGCGTCGAGGAACCAGTGACGATTCAACCGCAGGTTCGTGAGGCTGTTGCGCTCAACGATGTCGACATAGGCCGTCCGGCGACCGAAGTTGTAGAACTTGAAGTCAAGTGGAGCACCAGTTCGCTCATCCCAGTTGTCGACGAGTTCCTCGACCAAGAACTCCTCGCCGATCTTTGAACCCAGGTCAGCCACGCGTCGAACGATCTGTGTCCGGCTAATCGGCTCATTCGTCGTTATCTCGACGCCGTCCCGAACCAAAAACACACCGTTGGAGGACCAACCTTGCAAGGGTTTCAGGACGAAGCTCGCTGGCAAATCTGCGAGCGGCGGGAGCGACGCAATGTTGCCGAGTGTCAGGACTGTTCTTGGCGAGCGCAGCCCATGCTTTTCTGCAAAGTCCTTCGTGGCGTCTCGGTCGAACGTCAGCAAGGCGTTCTCGCTCCAGCCCTCCCGTTCCCAGTACTCCTTGCGGATCAGGATTCGTTCACCGAATCGTCGCCGATTGCGTGGAGCCTGACGATAAATCCGTGCCCGCTTCCCTATCTGGTTGGGTAGGTGCAGAGCCAAGGAGAACCTCTTGCCGAGCAGGACGTAATCGCGAGCCTAACTTCTCGAACATGGCGGGGATGTGCGGCGACCCTCTGCCCAGGGGGCCGCCGCACGGCCTACCCGCCATGCCCTTATGGTCAAGCGCCTCGATCTAGAGGCGAGTGAATGTGCCGTCGCTGATGTAGGCGGTCTCACCGTGTTCGGTGCTGTCGAGGCCCTGCTGCTCAGCGTCGTCGCTGACTCGGAGACCGATCGTGACGTCAAGCACCTTGGCGATGATGTACGTGACGACGAACGAGAACACCATCACGACCACGATCGAGATGAACTGGTTCCACAGGAGCGTGCCGCCTGCTTCTTCGAACTCGCCGGTGAAGGCAGTGTCGCTCGCCAAGAAGCCGATCAACAAGCCGCCGACGATGCCGCCGACCATGTGGATACCGACCACGTCGAGCGAGTCGTCGTAGCCGAAGCGCTCCTTGGCCTTGATGGCGAAGAAGCAGATGACACCTGCGGCGAGACCGAAGATGATCGAGCTCATGCTGCCAACGAAACCAGCTGCAGGTGTGATGGCCACGAGACCGGAAACGATGCCGGAGCACATGCCGAGGGCCGTTGGCTTGCCGCCCGTGGCGACTTCGGTGATGAGCCAGCCCATGAGGCCGGCTGCGCCAGCAAGGAAGGTGTTGGTGAGTGCCTGTCCGGCGTCGGGGCCACCGAGACCGGAGTTGAAGCCGAACCAGCCGAACCACAAGATGCCGGTGCCAAGCACCACGAGAGGCAGGTTGTGGGGTGGCCATGCTTCCTTGCCGAAGCCACGACGCTTACCGAGTACAAGCACAGTCGCCAGTGCAGCGACGCCTGCGTTGATGTGGATCGCCGTACCGCCGGCGTAGTCGTGCGCAGGAAGGTCGATGATCCAACCGCTGTAGACCCAGAACACGACCGGCGAGTAGACCAGCAACGACCAGACCGGCACGAAGATCATCCATGCGCTGAACTTCATGCGGTCAGCAACGGCACCCGAGATGAGCGCCGGCGTGATCACGGCAAAGGTCAGGCCGAACGCCCAGCCGGCCATCTCGCCGTCACCCGGCGTAGCTCCAACGCCGTTCATCCAGAAGTTGTCGAAGCCGAAGAACCCGAGCCATCCGTCGCCTGAACCACCAGCTCCGACCGAGATGCTGTACCCGAGCACAGCCCACACGATCGGGATGATTCCCAAGCAATAGACGTTCATGTTCAACATGTTCAGCACGTTCTTCGAGCGGACCATGCCGCCATAAAACAGTGCGAGACCTGGGACCATCAACAGCACCATCGCTGTCGCGGCCAGGATCCAAACGGTGTCTCCCGACATTGAAATTTCTCCCCTTGAGCGCCGCAACGACGTAGCCGCGGCATGACTATCTGCAGCCAGTGTGAAGGACCTCAACACCGCGAGCACGACCTGAAGGCCGTTGTTCACATCCCTGAACCAGGCTGTTCACATTGTCGAAACAAACCTGTCGTGTGACCCCTCAGATGAGTGATCCGTCTTGGAGCCGTCGGAAGAATAGTGAGCGAGGTAACGCTTCGATGCCAGCTGCGGAAGCGGCATCGAGCTGGGCTTCGTCGACATGGCTGCCGAACCCAATGACCCGCCCCGTCACCGCCGTGAGCTGAGCCGGATCGCCAACGCGACTGAGGTCGACAAGGCACACGGCGTCGTCGTTCGACGCCTCGATCAGAGCGTCAACCGAGCGGACAATGCGAGCGTCAGGAAACGCGCCGCTGAGTTTCGAGCGGTCCATGAGATCGACGGACAACGCGATGATCGCTGGCGTCTCTAGCTCGTTAGTCATAACTGGCCTGCTTCGCGGCGCCGGCGGAGATGGACGTGAGCCTTTGCTGCGCCCCAGATGAGTCCGGGTTCGTGCAGGCTCGGATGCACGTCGGCGAATGAGGCCGGCGCCAAGTTGTACACGTCGTCGGGGAACGCCCGTTGGGCGAAATCATCGCGTGCGGTTGGTGCGGTTGATGCGTCGGCAAGCACGCTGGTCGCAAACCGCACACCACGGCGCAGCACTTGCAGAGGGCCTTCGGTTTGCTCTGCGATGTCTTGGGACAGCAACGCACGCAGCTCAGCGCTCAACGCTGCGCCGCCTTCACTCACTGCAGCATCGGCAGCGGGCGTGGTCGCAAGATCGGGCGCTCGGTCCGCGATGGACCACCGGATCCAGTCGCCTACGACCTCTTCGATGGCCGAGACCAAGTTCAGCGCGTGGTTCGCGAGCGCTGCCTCGTCATCGGCGAGCGATGGGTTGGCGTCGTTGTCGATCATTGGTTCCGGTCCGTGCGCATTACGCCAGTCATTGTCGCAGGAACACGAGTAGGTTTGACCCGTGGCTCCGCACGACCATGAACATCACCACGGCGAAGACGGTCATGACGATGCGCACGGCTACATGGTGCACCAGCACCGTGACGTCCAAGGAGGCACTGCTCGCGCCGCAGTGTTCGGCGTCAGCGACGGACTCGTCTCCAACGTGGCGCTCATCACGGGCGTCGCGGCCGCAGACACCGGCGGCTCGTCGGTAGTCATTGCCGGCGTCGCTGGCTTGCTTGCTGGCGCCGCCTCGATGGCGGCGGGCGAGTACGTGTCGGTCAAGGCCCAGTCCGAGCTCATCGAACGCGAGCTCGAACTCGAACGCATCTCGATCGCAGAGAAGCCCCAGGCCGAAACGAACGAGCTCGCAGCGATCTACGCCAACCGCGGCATCGACCGCGGCCAAGCCATGCAGATGGCCGAGGCCGTCATGGCTGACCCCGAGGTCGCCCTCGAGGTCCACGCCCGCGAAGAACTCGGCGTCGACCCATCCGAAACCGGCCAACCCATCAGCGCCGCCGTGAGCAGCTTCATTGCGTTCTCGCTCGGCGCATTCATTCCGCTGCTCCCCTGGTTCTTCGGCGACGGAAGCGCGGCGCTCTTGCTCTCGATTCTGTTCGGCCTGGTCGCGGC
>CALDGN010000276.1 GCA_937942965.1 uncultured Acidimicrobiales bacterium
GGCCTCGCTGGAGGTCGCGGCGCTCGAGCTCGTCGAGCACCGTGCCGATGAGCACCGAGCCGGTGGCGCCGATCGGGTGGCCGAGGGCCATGGCACCGCCATTGACGTTGACCTTGTCGCGATCGAGTTCGAGGTCGCGCATGAACTTCTCCGACACGACCGCGAACGCCTCGTTGATCTCCCAGATGTCGATGTCGGCAACGGTGAGACCGGCCTTGGCCAGCACCTTGTGGGCCGCGGGAACCGGCGCGTTCAGCATGAGGGTCGGATCGTCGCCCATGTTGGCGGTGGCGACGATACGGGCCCGTGCGGTCATGCCGTGGGCCTTTGCGTACTCGGCGCTCGCCATCAAGATCGCAGCCGAGCCATCGACGACACCGGAGGAGTTGCCGGCGTGATGGACGTGCTCGATCTCGAGGTCGGGGAACTTCTGCGCGACCAGCTCACGGAACGTGGGGTTGTCCTCGTGGCGGTAGTCGGCCAGATCGGGGAAGCTCGGCTTGAGCTTGGCGAGCGTCTCCGCCGTCGTGCCCGGACGAGGGAACTCTTCGCGGTCGAGGGCGACGGAGCCGTCACGGTTGTGCACAGGAATCAGCGACTTGTCGAAGCGGCCTTCGGCGATTGCGACCGCAGCGCGGGCCTGCGACTCGGCAGCGTGCGCGTCGAGCGCCTCGCGAGGGATGCCTTCGAGCGTCGCAATGGCGTCAGCGCACACGCCCTGGTGTGACTGCGGATGCAGCTCGCGCAGGTGCGGGTTGTCGGAACCGATCGGATGCAGACCCTTCTTTGGCATCGACATCATCTCGGTGCCGCCAGAGATGACCAGGTCTTCCATGCCTGCCATGACGCCATGGGCGCCAAGGTTCACGGCGGTGATACCCGAACCGCAGAAGCGGTCAAGGGTGACGCCGCTGGCCTTGGTGTCGTAACCCGCATCGAGCGCGGCCATGCGGCCGAGATCGCCGGACTGGCCACCGACCTGGGCGCTGGTGCCCCAGACGATGTCGTCGACGTCACCGGTATCGAAGTCGTTGCGCTCCGCGAGCGCAGCCAGCACGGTCGCACCAATGTGCTGAGGATGCAGGTGGGCGAGACCGCCCTTGCCTTGCTTGCCGACACCGCGCGGCGTGCGGCAGGCGTCAATGATCCAGGCCTCGGTCATGGTGGTTCCTCTGTCCTCGTCGTCGTGACGGATCCAGTCTGCCTCTCCGGGGACCCCTCGAAGAAGTCGCCCGATCGCAACGGGCTATTCGTTGTGGACCGAGAGTCGTTCGAGGAGCAGTCGGCTGTCGGTCTGACGAGTGCCGCCTTCGACACGGAGACGCACCAACAACGCGTTCAGATCGTCGGTTGAGGCGACACGAGCACGCAGGCGGAAATCGACCGGGCCGGTCAGATGGAAGCACTCGGTGATCCGGTCATCGTCGGCGACGACGTGCATGATCGCGTCGCGATCGCGCTCTTCGCCGAGCCAGATATCGATCGACGCTTCGATCGGTCGACCAAGCGCCCCGTGGTCGACCGCCGCATGAAAGCCGCTAATGATCCCGCGTTGGACGAGCCGCTGCAGTCGGGCACCGGCCGCGTTCGGGCTCAAGCCGACCGCTCGACCTAGCTCGACGTTGCTTAACCGAGCATTGGCTTGAAGCGCACGGATGATTTCGCTGTCCAGATCGTCGATCACAGTGGAATGCACTGTACAGCGATACCGGGAGACCATGTTTCTGTGCCACACGCAGCATCTGGCAGGTGAATATGGATGTACGACCCACCCGAGGAGATGCCTCATGCACACCACAACCCCACACCTGCACCACCTGCTCGAAGCCTTCGAGCGCCACCAGCAACTGCGCCGCACCGGCGCGCCGATCGCCATGCTGAGCGAGAGCCGGGCCCGCCTCGACCGGCTACGCATCGACGTGCGTCGCTCAGCCCGCTCCTAGTTCTCCCACAGAGAACGACCCGGCCGAGAAGGGTCGGGCAAGTCGATCTAGCTGATTTGAGGATCGCCCGGCAGGACGACGCTGTCCCCCCTGCGGTGCAACCCATGCTCGCGGGCGAGCGGGATGAACTGCTCGAGCGGCATCGGTCGGCCGAAATGCCAACCCTGCCCGTAGACCATCCCGAGCGCGCGGCAGTAGCTCGCCGCCTCGGCCGTTTCGATGCCTTCGCCCACGACTCGGGCACCGAGCGTGTCCGCGCAGGTGATCACACCGCCGAGCAGTTGCTCGCCGATGCCGCCATCGCCATTCAGTTCGAGGACCAGCGACCGATCGATCTTGACCGCGTGAATCGGGAACTGGTTGAAGTAGCTCAGCGCGCTATAGCCAACGCCAAAGTCATCGAGCGAGACCCGTGTGCCGCAATCAACCAGTTCGTTCACCGTTGCCGCAGCACCGTGATGGAGCTCGATCTGGCTGCTCTCGGTCACTTCGACAAGCACATGCTCAGGGGTCAGCCCGACCCGGTCGAGTGCTGCCATGTGTGCGTCGACGAAGCCGGACCAGCGCAGCTGGCGCGCCGAGGCGTTGATGGCGATCTGGTGATGGAACATCACCGGAGCTTCGGCAATGACCTGTGCCCAGTCGCGATACACGGTGTTCAGGGTGTGCACCGTGATCTCGTTGACGGCGCCGATGACCTCGGCGCGTTCGACCACAAGTTCTGGAGGCAGCCAGCCGAGCTTTGGATGCTCCCAGCGCAGCAACGCCTCTGCCGCCATCCAACGCCCGCTC
>CALDGN010000277.1 GCA_937942965.1 uncultured Acidimicrobiales bacterium
GGTCGAGAAGATGAAATCGGTCTCTGCGGCGGGAACCCGCTGCGGGTAGCCGCGCCCCGGACCCGTGCCGGTCAGCCCGCCGCTGGCGAGACCGAACTGGGCTTCGACGATCTGGAAGCCGCCCCCGAGTGGGTCGTCCCACGGGTCGATCCATGCGTTGACGCGGGTCTGGACGTGGCTGAAGCGACGCCAGGCAACGAGCGCACCGCCGATGAAGAGGACCAGACCAGCGAGCAGATAGGCGACCCGTTCGGTGCCGACCCACAAGACGATGAGAAACAGCATGAAGAAGAGCAGCGACGTGCCGAGATCGCGCTGCGCGACCATGACCAGGAGCGACGCGCCCCATCCGAGCAACAGCGGCCCTGCGTGTCGAGGCTCGGGCAGGCGCAACGGGCCGAGCTTCCACGTGCCCGTCCTAAACAGCTCGCGTTTGTCGACGATGTAGCTGGCGAAAAAGATCGCCAACGCGAGCTTGGCGAACTCACCTGGCTGGAAGTTGATCGGCCCAACGCGCACCCAGATCCGGGACCCGTTGATCGTCTGACCAAAGACCGGAAGTAGGGGCAACAGCAGCAACCCAAGCCCGATGAACAACAGGGTGTACCGCCAGCCCTCGAGGTCGCGGCTACGTCGAACCACCAGCAGCGTGGCGACGTAGAGACCAACGCCGAGGAACGTCCATAGCGCTTGCTGGGCGGCCAAGTCATCGTTGAGCCGGGCGATGAACACATAGCCAAGGCCATTCAGAAGACCTGCGAGCGGAAGCATGAGCCCGTCGGCTTCCGGCGCCAAGAACCGGGTCGCTACGTGCGCGGCGACGAACAATCCGAGGATGATGATCAGGAACGGCACGACGTTGGCCGGGATCGACGACAGCCGACCAACCGAGGCGAGGATGTACGCACCGGTCGTGACCAGCCCGCCGAGGATGATGAGCACGAGCTCACCGTTGCGGCGGTGTCGACCGACGAAGAAGGCCTTCATCGAGATTCCCAGCTAACGACGCGAAGGTCGGTCAGGGTGCGACGCAGATCAGCGGCGCCACGACCAACGCTGCTTCTCACCAGCAGGCGATTCGCCCGACTGCTGGTCATCGGTCGTCGGCTCGCTAGCGGAGTGGGGAGTATCGAACGCGACAGCATCATCAGAAGGGTCGGGAGCCGAGGGGCTCGCCGGACCGTCGATGTTCGCACTGCTGGCGAGCGCTGCGGGCGCGGCCGGCATTTGCGACTCGGCTTCATCGACGATGTCGACGACGACGGTCGTGATGTTGTCTCGCCCACCACCGGCATTTGCCGCCACGACAAGCGCGTCGGCGGTTTCTTGTGGATCGGCGTAGGTCGCCAAGATCGTGGCGATCTCTTGGGCGTTGACCTCGTTGAACAAGCCATCGCTGCAGAGCAGGTAGCGGTCACCGACCTTGGGAATGAAATGGAAGCTGTCGACCTCGACGTGCTCGACGACGCCAAGCGCGCGAGTGACGATGTTGCGCTGCGGGTGGACCTCGGCCTGCTCGGGGGTCAGACGCCCCTCGCGGACGAGGGCTTCGACCAAGCTGTGGTCTTCGGTGAGCTGCTCGAGCACAACGCCGGTCAATCGGTACATGCGGCTGTCGCCGACATTGATCGCACCGAGCGAAACGCCGTCGGGAACATTGATAAGACCGAGCGCAACGACGGTTGTGCCCATGCCATGCAACATCGGGTTCGCTGCCGCGGCGTCGAGGATGCGCCGGTTCGAGTGTTCGACCGCTTCGACGAGCAGCGCCAAGTCAGGTTCTGCGAACCGACTGACCATTTCTTGCGCAGCGAGCGAGCTAGCGACTTCGCCACCGCGGTGGCCGCCCATGCCGTCAGCAACCACGGCCACGCTGCCCGACACGCTGTAGCTGTCTTGATTGATCTCACGCTGCACGCCGACGTCTGTAGCCGCGCCGATGCGGAATCCGATCGTCACGAGAACTCCAGCAGGGTCGTGCCGAACTGGATGCGGTCGCCGGGCCGCAGTTCGGTAGCGGTGGTGAGTTGGTTTCCGTTGAGCACCGTGCCGTTGCGCGAGTCGAGGTCCTCGATCACGAAGACGCCCGTGCGATTGAAGATGCGAGCGTGCACGCTCGACACATAGGTGTCATCGATGTGCAGTCCACAGGTGGCGGCGCGTCCGATGGTGATTTCGTTTCCGAGCGCCCAGGTCAGGCCGACGTTCTCGGGCGGCTCGAGCACCATCAGTTGACCGATGAGCACGGCGACCGGGGCATTGCTTGCAACAGGCGCGGCCACAGCAGCTGCGGCGGGACCACCGCGGCGGGTTGTGGTCCGCATGTTGGGCGCCGCGGCGTTGGTCACCGGCGGCACCGGTTCCGCGCGGGGCTGCACACGAGTCCGCGGATCGCGGAGCTCGTTGTACACCGACCAGAGCACGCGCACGAAGAACAGGTACAGGCCAGCGAGGACCATGATCTTCATGACGTTCAAGAGCGGCTCAGACACGGGCCTCCGAGCGTAGTGGGATGGGTCGAGCCGTCGTGTTCAGTGGAGCTCGAACGTGGCTGCGGTGGCACCAAAGACGACCGAGTCGCCATTTTGTAACGGTGATTCCTGGATCGGTGACCCGTTCACCTGTGTGCCATTGGTTGACCCGAGATCACGCACGACCCAGCCGCTCGGTCCGAGTTCAATCACCGCGTGGTTGCGGCTGACGTTCTCGTCGGTGAGGACAAGGCTTCCGCCAGGCAGGCGTCCGACGGTAAAGGGGTTGCCAACGGGGAAGCGTTCGCCGGTCGACAACACGATGCTGGCCGAGGTCTGCTGGGCGACGCCCTCGCGCCACTGCGCCTGGACCTGGAGCGTGCCTTCGGGGTAGTCGGCGGCTTCGACCAGCGTGACTGAGACAGGACCGAGCACGCGGTACTGCTCATCGGCGATATGGGTGCGAGCCGCTTCGATCAGTTCGTTGGTGAGCTGGGTTTCGACCTCGGCAAATCGACCATGGTCGGCCGACGACAGGTACACCCAGTAGTGATTCGGGACGGCGAGGGCGCCATCAACGGCAACGGTCTGATTGCCGTCGATCTCGCGCACAATGCGGCGCCCGATTTCGAGCGGGCTCAGTCCGCTCTTGAAGACACGTGCAAACGTGCCTTCGACCAGACTTTCGAGCCGCCGTTCAAATCGCCGTAGTCCCACGCCCAGAACCTTAGGTGCTCGAACAGTGAGTCGTCATCTTCTCGGACTGGGGACCGCTCCTCTTTGCACGACCCCCAGGTCGTCAGCTGCCTCGACTGCGATCGGCGGCGATCTGGTCGGCCATAGCGACGAGGGCGTCGCCACGGAACTCCTGGAGCATGCGGGCATAGGCCGACTTGTCGAGGGCGGCGAGCGACGTGGCCTCGGCCATGGCGGTTTCGACGAGCTGGTCCGCCGGCACGACCATGTCGAGGAAGCCGACGTCGACTGCGCCGGCACTGTCGGTGATGCGGGCCGTGGGCAGCGAGCGCTGGAGGTGGCGGTTCGAGAGACGTTCACGACAGATCGTGTACGCCCAGCCCGGCAGCGTCATACCGATGGCGACCTCGTTGAGGCCGACCTTGAACGGTCCATCCACGCCGATGCGAACGTCGCAGCCGAGGAGCATGAGTGCTCCTGCGGCGAGGGCATGGCCGGTGCACGCGGCGACGACAGGAATCCGGGCGCCATAGATGTGGCGAACCAGGTCGCCACCGTCGGCGACCATCGTGGTCACGGCGCTCTGATCACCGGCGCCCATCACGCTCAGGTCGAACCCGGCGGAGAAGCGGCCTTCGCGACCGACAAGGACAGCCGCCACACAGTTGGGGTCAGCCTCAGCTTGGGTGATGGCGCCGCGAATCTCGGCGATCATCGCGACCGACAGCGCATTGGCCTTGCCATCGTCGAGGTCGATCCGATGCACGGTGCGATTGGCATCATCGTCCTCGATCGGCACTGCGGTTGTCGTTACCCGTTCACTCATGCCCGCTTTCCTACCGGCCGCTGACGGACGCTGCCAACTTGGTGCTCTGCCAACTCGGCGGCTTAGGCAGCCAGCACCGGCATCGGCGCCATTGCGGGCTGGTGGACCGCAGCGCGATCGCCAGCTCTCTCCTCGTGCCGTAGCTCGCGTCGAGCGCCAGCGACCATCACACCGAAGCCGGGCCCACCCCAGAACGCACACATGGCGCCGAGCCCGATGCCGGCTGGCCATCCGAAGGCAAGGCCGCAGGGCACGCCGACCCCGATGAGGAACAGCGCAGTGACGGCACTGATCGAGCTGACGTAGATGCGGGTGTCTGTTTCCATAATTCTAGTTTGTACTAGATAAATGATTATGTGCAACCGTCAGTGTAAAAAAGATACGATCGAGCCATGCAGCTCGACGAGGCGATGCAAGACCAGGCCAAGGCCCTGGCGGATCCGAGCCGGTTCCGCATCTTCGGCTTCATCGTCGAAGCCGCCGAGCCCGTTGGCGTCGCCGAGCTGACCGAGCTGCTCGGCTTCAACCACAACGCCATTCGCCAGCACCTGGCCGTACTTACCGACAGCGGGCTCCTGGCCGAATTCGACGAGATCCGTCGCACCCGTGGCCGACCACGCAAGCTGTACCAGGCACGAGCCGACGCGCTGCACGCCTTCCGTTCGGTATCGGGTTCCTATGAGCGGCTCGCCCACCTGCTGCTGCAACTACACGGAAGCGACCATTCGCCGTTCGAGGTCGGCCGAATCTACGCACTCGACCAGGCGATCACGTCGAGCGAAGAACCAGTCGACGCGCTGCTGCGACTGCTCACGATCGAGGGCTTCGAACCCACTCGTGATGACGAAGCGATCACCCTCGGGCACTGTCCCTTCGCCGACGTCGCCGAACAGAACCCCGGCGTCGTATGTGAACTCCACCGCGGACTCTTGGCTGGATCCGCCGAGGCGGCCGGCACCTCGATCGACATCGAGCTCTCCCCTCGCCCACCCGCCACCGCTGGTTGCCTCGTCACGATTTCGACCAGCCGATGACCGAGCCGCACCGCACTCAACTCAGCGCCAACGAGCAGCTGGTCAAGGACTTGGGCGAACTCAGCCTGCTCGGTCCAAGCGGCGCGGTCTGGGGGCTCGACAGCAGCCAGCTCAACGCCAATCTCGTGACGCTGCGAGCTGGCGAATCGATGCCCGAGCACCGCAACGACGAAGTTGACGTGTTACTGATCGTGCGCTCCGGGAGCGCGACGCTGGCCATCGACGATGACCTTCAC
>CALDGN010000278.1 GCA_937942965.1 uncultured Acidimicrobiales bacterium
CGTGGCCGCTTCGACGTCGACCGGGCCGGATTCGGTTGGGCCGTGCCACGCCTGGATGCCGCCATCGAGCACGGCCGACGGAATCCCGATCAGGTTGAGCATGAACCGCATGCGGCCAGCCATGCCGCCGCCGACATCGTCGTAGATGACCGCTGGCGTGGTGCCGTCATAGCCGAGGCGCCCCATCGCGGCGGCGAAGTCGGCCGAGCTCGGAAACGGATGGCGACCACCGGGCGTGCCGGGTGCAGCAGCGGGCGCAGCCAAGTCAGCGTCGAGGTCCACGAACACGGCACCCGCAATGTGGCCTCGCTCGAACTCGTCTCGACCGGAACGCCCATCGAGGTACTTGCGTGAATCGAAGACGCTGACCTGATCAAGATTGGCTTCGAGCCACTCCGCGTCGACAAGGGGCCCAAACGTGTCCATGTGCGCAAGACTACGTGCACCAGACTGGCGACCGTGACTGACCACGTCCCTTACGGCACGCTTCCGGACCAGTTCGGCGAGTACGTCGCTGCGACAAGCACCGGCGCACCGCTGGTCGTTCTCATCCACGGCGGGTTCTGGCGCGACCAGTACCGACTCGATCTCATGCACGGGCTTCGTGACGACTTGGGCGAGCACGGTTTCGGCGTCTGGAACATCGAGTACCGACGGGTCGGACCGAGTGGCGGCGGTTGGGACACCACCACCGCCGACGTCGCGGCAGCAATCGATCATGCGGCCAACCAGGGATGGGCCGAACATGGGCTCGCTGTCGTCGGGCATTCTGCTGGCGGCCATTTGGCGCTGTGGAACGCGAGCCGCCCCAACCAGGCGCAACCACCGGACCTGACGGTTGGGCAAGCGCCCGTCGCCGACGTGATCGCGGCGAACCGGCACCAGGTCGGACGCGACGCGACCGCCAACTTCGTCGGCGGCGACGTTGATGACTTCGCCGAACGCTACGCGCACGTACAACCCCGGCCCCGCGATATGGCCGGTCGAGTCATGGTGCTCCACGGGACCGACGACGAGAACGTGCCGATCTGGCAGTCAACCGACCTTGATGGTCAGGTCGACGTCGTGCACACGCTGCACGGGGTCGATCACTTCAACGTGATCGACCCAGCACATGCGAGTTGGACGCTCGTTCGCAACGAGCTCCGGATGATGAACCCGTCTTAGAGCGGCGGAATCCGATGACGGAGCGCCTCGCGGTCGATGATCTCGACCCGGGCACGGCGCAACCGCACGATGTCATCACGGACCAGGTCCTGGAGGACACGGTTCACGGTCGGACGAGTTGTACCCGCAAGCGAGGCCAGCGTGGCCTGGCTCAGTCGGATCGTGCCGTCGAAGGCCGACGCGAGCGCCAGCAAGCGACGACAGACCCGTTCTTCGGCCGTCGCGTGCACGGCTTCGGCCAGACGGGCCGACATCTGGCGAAGACGCGCATCGAGCACGTGCACCAGGAACTGGTCGATCTCGGGTCGCTCCGCACGTAGCTCTCGGAACTGGGTCGGGCGAAGCAATCGCACGACGGTAGGACGGACCGCAACGACGGTCGCGCTACGGGCGGCGTCGGCAAGCAATGCCTGCTCGCCGACCACATCGCCTTCGTCGACGACATCGAGGCCGACGGCAGCGCCATCGACAGTCAGTGATTGGACCAGTACCCGGCCGGTTTCGAGCAGATACATCCCGTCGGGCGGATCACCTTCGCGACACAAGACGGAGTCTGCGTCGTAGGGCCGTTCGATGGTGTTGGCCATCACCGCGGAAACTAGCTCAGGGTGGAGTCCCTCGAGCCGTTGGCGCCAGTGCATAGTTGTGCCCCGCTTTCACATGTACGGAAAAATTGAGTTCGATCGACACCCCGCCGCGACCGAAGGCTCCATCATAGCCATGGCACCGATGCGACGTGTTGCCGCCGAAACGTACGACCAAGCGTTTAGCGTCTGTGACATGCCACCCCTTCGCCTCATTGCCGACACGTTCGGAGCCGAACTCGAGGCGGGGTTCGCGGCCATACGGCGCGAGCTCGACGTGCCGATCGGTTTTCCTGAGCCCGTCCTGGCCGCCGCGGCCGAGGCCGCCCAGCGTGGTCCGACCTTGCCACCCGGCGCGCCCGACGATGTCCTGGATCGGACCGACCTCGCGTTGCTGACGATCGATCCGCCTGGCAGCACCGATCTCGACCAAGCTTTTGCCGCAGAGACGACCGATCGTGGCTATCGGGTCTGGTACGCGATCGCCGATGTGGCATCGTTTGTGTCACCTGGTGATGCGCTCGACACCGAAGCCCGCAGCCGCGGCGTCACGCTGTACTCCCCCGACATGCGAGCGTCGCTGCACCCCGAAATTCTCAACGAGTCGGCCGGAAGCTTGTTGCCCGACACGGTCAAACCCGCCGTCTTGTGGCAAATCGACCTGGACCACGACGGCAACCAGATCGATGCGCACGCCCGCCGGGCCATGGTGCAGAGCCGCCAACGCCTCAGCTACCGCCAAGCCCAAGAACGCATCGATGCAGGCGACGACGACCCGTCGCTCCAGCTCCTCAAGGTCATCGGCGAGCTGCGGCTCAAGCTCGAATCCGAGCGCGGCGCGATCAGCCTGCAACTACCAGCCCAAGAGATCACCCAGCTTCCCAACGGTGACTACGAGCTTCACTACGACACGACCATGCCGGTCGAGTCCTGGAACGCGCAGATCTCGTTGCTTACCGGCATGGCGGCTGGCCAGATCATGACCGAAGCTGGTCACGGACTACTTCGTACCCTGCCGCCGCTCAACCAAGGCACCGTCGACCAGGTTCGACGCGCCGCCCGGGCACTCGAGGTCGACTGGCCCAAGGGCGAGAGCTACGCCGACCGAGTTCGTCGCCTCGACCCGAACATCGGACCCGAGGCAGCGCTGCTCGTGCGAGCCGCCCGCAGCTTCCGCGGCGCCGGCTACGACGCGTTTAGCGACGGCAAGATTCCTGAACAGCCCCTCCACGGCGCCATTGCGGCGATCTATGCCAACGTCACCGCACCCTTGCGGCGAGTGTGTGACCGCTTCGCGAACGAGATCATCCTGGCCCACTGCGCCGACCGGCCGGCACCTGAGTGGGCCCTCGAAGCCCTCGACGACCTCCCCGGCATCATGGGCACCTCTCGCCAACGCGACCGGTCGCTCGAACGAGCCACCGTGGACTTCGCCGAGGCCGTCGCACTCCAGTGCCGCATCGGTGAGACCTTCGACGGCGTGGTGCTCTCCCATCGACGCAAGGGCTCCTCGATCCAACTTCGCGATCCCGCCGTGCTGGCCGCGATCAGCGAAAAGCCAGACGTTGGAGAAGCCATCCGGCTGACCCTCGACGGGGTCGACGCTGCCGCTCGAACCGTGGACTTCCGCATTGCCGACGCCGTCTAGGTTCGTTCAGCTGCTCGAGCGCCGCTACCTGCGTCGAGCCATCACACTTCCGCTGACCGCGGTCGGCGCGATCGTCAGCCTGACGCTGGCGCCGCTCACGCTCACCGTCGCGGCCGTGCTCGATCGAGGACGGCCGTGGCAACGCGTGCGGCTCGTGGCACTGGTGACCGGCGGCCTGTTCATCGAACTGCTCGGCGTACTCGGTTCGTTCCTCATGTGGATTCTGACCGGCTTCGGTTTGTTCCGGAACCAGGAGTGGACCTGGCGGATGCACCGTCCGCTCATGGCCGTGTACACCTCGACCCTGATCTGGTTCATCGCCCGGGTGCTCGGCACACACGTCGAATGGCGTTCACGTGATCAACAGCTCGACGGCCCCGTGATCCTGTTCGCTCGCCACACCAGCTTCTTCGACGCGCTCATTCCGGCGACCGTGCTGGCCCGCCATCACCGACGGGTGCCCCACCACGTACTCACCGCAGGCTTGCGCTACATGCCGTGCATCGACCTCGTCGGCCACCGCTTCCCAAACCGGTTCATTCGACGCACGCCCGGCGACGGCAGCGTGGAACTGGGTGAGATCAAACGCCTCGCCGGCTTCGTGCACGACCGTTCGGCGGCGCTCATCTTCCCCGAAGGCACATTCCGAGACCCTCGTCGTTTCGAACGCTCACTTCGACGCCTCCGCCGACGCCACCCCGACCTCGCCAACCAGGCCGCGACCTTCAAGCACGTGTTGCCCCCGCGGCCCCAAGGCAGCTTCGCCCTCACCCAAGGCGCACCCGACGCCGACATTCTGGTGTGTGTCAACACGGGCCTCGAGCCGTTCAGCACGCTCGACGAAATCAAGACGTCGCTTGTGGCTGACCGGCCGATCATCGTCGAGACCTGGACGATTCCTGCCGCCGAAGTTCCAGACACTGCCGAAGCGTTCAACGTGTGGATGATGGAGCTCTACGCCCAGATCGATGCGTGGGTCAGCAAGCAACTCGCCGTCTAGTCGATTGCGGCCGTGACCGCTATCGCTGCGCTCACGGTTCATCGTGGCCGGGCGTCACGATGCACCTGACGTCACGACAACAGACCACGACGAGCGGCTTCGTCAGCATGTGAGGACACCCGAAAGGAACCCCTCATGAATCGCTCACCTCGCCCGCTCACTCGTGCCACCTCGGCGGTGCTGCTCACCGGCGCACTGACCATCTCTGGCCTCATCGGACTCGCAAGTCCAGCTGCTGCGCAACAACGAGACACCAAGGTGCAAGAACCCATGACCTTCGTCATGGTCGAACGCGCCACACCTCGATTCGGCTTTGCCGTCGAGTCCACCGATCACAAGGCCGACCAGCAGTACTGCGACAGCACGCCGGTCCCGGACGACATCGTCGAATGCGACATCGACGAGCTCGCTTGGACCTGCGTCAATGGCGATACCGATCCAACCGACGGCGGTTGCATCGGGAACGCCGACAAGCCCTCGGTCTTTCCCCAAGACTGATTCGCACTGGCCTCATTCGGCCCAAGCACATTTGAGCCCAGACGCGGCAATGCCGTCGGACTTGAGGTGGTCACTCAAGCCGACGGCATCGTCGATGTGGTCGCCGTAGGGGGATTTCCTCAGGCGGAAATCTTTGCGTTAGAGGACGGAGCGAATGCGGGTGCTGAGCTCAGCACCTTCGTCGAGCCGATCACGCCAGTCGCTGGCGCCACCGATGGCGCTTGCGTAGGCCTTGCGACGCTGGGCCCGACGGCCAGTCTCTTGGTCGTCGTCGGTGTCTTCGTACTGTGACGAGATACCGGTACGGAGCATCTCGAGTGCGTCGGAGCGGAGCTGGGACACGCGGGACTCGGTCACACCGAGGAAGCGAGCCAGATCAACCGAGGTGCGCTCTTCGAGGAAGTAGCCCACGATCACCAGGCGATGACGCTCTGGGAGCAGGGCGATGGCGTCCTGGAGGTAGCTGTAGAGCTCACGGCCCTCGAGCTGCTCTTCGGGCTCAAGGTTCGCACGGTCAGGCAGCACGTCGAGGAGGTTGAGTTCCTCGCCGTTCTCGCCATCGACCTCGTGCTCAAGAGCGAGCACAACCGAGCGGTAGAGCTGGGAGCGGAGCTTCGAGAGCTCCTTGGGGTTCATGCCGAGCGCTTCTGCGGTCTCGGTGGTGGAGGGCGTGCGGCCAAGCTGGCTCGCAAGCTGCTGCTCCATGGCGTCAAAGCGACGTGACAGGCGACGAACCGAGCGGGGAGCCCAGTCAGCAGCACGCACCGCGTCGAGCATTGCGCCACGCACTCGGCGTGCAGCGAACCGCTGGAAGGGAATCCCGCGGTCGGGGCTGTAGCGCTGTGCGGCTTCAACAAGTCCAAGTGCCCCGGCCCGTGCGAGCTCTTCGCGCTCCACGTGGCGGGGGAAGTGAACGGCGACCTGGAACACGATGTGCTTTACCAGAGTCACATGCTGTTCGATCAGGTCATTGATTTCTTCAGGCGACAACGTTGTTTCGATTGTCTCTGCTTCAGTTGTCTCGGCCTCGAGTTCTTCGCTCACGCCGTGTTCCTTCCGTAGGTGGCATCCCCGGCCCGTCACTCCATGCGTACGGGCCGCCACTCACAGAGAGTAATCGGTCAACCACGCCTTGACTTTAGGCAAATATGCCCGTTACCCCAGCGTGAGGCTTTGATTCGGCCGGTTTTGGCTGAATTCGCGGCCGATCTGCCATTTCCGGGCTGCCTGTACCGGGCCTTTTGACAGGGGTGATCCCCCCGTTGCGCTCGTGTGGGCCCAAAGTGTCACGTCGTCAGGCAGGCGTCGTAACAAATTGGGGGCGTTATTAGACCAAAGGACCGAACGCGTTCCTTGAAAAGTGGAGGTCCGGTTGACCAGATCATGACCAACCAACGCCGCAACCGCCGCTGCAGCGGTCGCCTGGGGCGCCCGAGCGGCCATCACACGATGATCGACCGCACCCTCGGTGGTCATGCCACGGACCTCGACCCAGACGGCGCCTACGAGCCCTTCGGCATGCGGTGGGCGAAGCATCGGCAACCGAGCAGTCGCTCGATCGCGGCGAGTCGCGGCTTGGACACTCTGAATACGCCGGGCATGGGGAAACGCCTGTTGCAACAGGAACGGCTCAGCCAATCCCGCGCGGTAGCAATCCTGGGGGCCGGCTGGCTCGGGGAACCACACCAGCGTTCGACCCGATCCGCCGCGAGCCCAGCGTCCCGTGGTGTCGTTGACTTCCCAGGCGCCGGCGGCCATCGACCGGTGATGCTCACGAGCGCACGTCGGTCCACCCGTGCCGAACCGGGCAGTCGTGATGGCGTCGACCTGTTCGAATCCTTCAGCGAGCTTGGCCACCATCAGTGTTGACAGGCCCGGCGCGCAACCCGCACCGACGACGACAGGTGCGTCATGTTCTTGGGCGAGCGCGTTGAGGGTCCATAGCGTGCGCACGGCCAGTGGACGATCGGCCGTCGACACGACGGCAATGCCGCGGCGCACCAGGCGTTCCGCGACCTGGACTTGATGCATCGACTCGGTCGCCAAGATCGCGAGGTCCGTCGTCAGCGTTGCCGAATCGAAGCCGGTGGTGGTTGCAACGCCGTCGATTGGTGCAACCGGGCGATCGCGAGAACACAGCGTGACTTCGGACCCAAGGTCACGCAGCATGCGAGCTGCTCGTTGGCCGACCAATCCTGCGCCGAGCACGGCGACACGCATGGTTTAGTCCAGCTCGTCTGGCGAGAGTTCACGCCAGCCGCCGCGCTGCGGTGGAGCGCCGTCGCCGCCAAAGATCCGAAGAATCGCACCGGTCAAGGCCGCGATGGCTGCGCCAAAAACCGCCCGTCGCAGCATGGTGAACATGGACGACAGCTTAGAGGGCGCGTCGCGAGCCACGCCTGGCGCGCCGAGCTCCCCACCAGGCCACACAAAGCGATCCAGCCAAAAAGTAAACAACCCCCGGAAAGACCGGGAGTTGCTTTCACCTCGTAGCTTGTGCCGCCGAAGCGGTACGACGTGGGCCTAGCTGGAGTCGAACCAGCGACCTCACCCTTATCAGGGGTGCGCTCTAACCGACTGAGCTATAGGCCCGAGGTGCTGCGTCATCGTAGCGGGGCGACCGCAGACGACAACAACGATTTAGGAATCAGCGACGGCGGCGGCGTGGAGGCTGGAAGCGAGCCGATTCTTCTTCGATGACCGTGATCCGCATGCCACCGGTCAGGTCGCTGATCAGGTTGTACAGCACGCACAGCAACACGTTGAAGGCGATGCCGGCAATCGAGAGCACAGCCGTACCGATCGCATAGTTCTGGAAGATCGTGCCGCCACTGAAGAACTCGTTCTCTTCTTCGAGGCTGAACAGGGACTCGATGAGCTCTTCGACGCTCTCGAGCGTGCCGGACGATTCGGCGAAGCTCCACAACAAGACGCCGGCGAGCAAGAAGATCATCCACAAGCAGATGTAGAAGATGACCGAGATCTTGAGGACCGACCAGGGCTCGATGTGACGCACGATGCGGCGCACGCGGCGGGCTTCGAGTCGCACCCTGCGGCGGCGTTCGCGTTGGCTCATCGGCGCCGCGACCTGCGGTTCGGGCTGGGGTTGCGCCTGCGGCGGAAGTGGCGCCGGTTGCGGCGGTGCCATTGGCGGCATCAGGTCGACGCCCGAATCGAACACGCTGGCCGAACGGCCGAGCGTTTGCTCATCGAGCGAGAAGCCTTCGGCGCCGTGACGGACCGTGGCATCGTCTTTGTCGACGCCATTCGTTGAGTCGCTGGTCCCGTTTCCGGGCGCGGCCGACGGCGTTGGCTTCTTGTCTGCGGAATCGAGGGTCAGCTCGTCATCGGCCACGGTTGCCGAGTCTATGGCGCACATGGGGGCCCTACGGGCGCACCCCGGCAGGGATCGCTCCCTAGTTGCTCGCGCCGCAGTGTTCGACGGCGGCCGCGGTCAACACCGGGTGAACGTGTCGAGCTCGGTTACACACATACCGAGCTCGGCCGCGACGGCTTCAAACTGGCGAGCGCTTACGGACGAGAAGGTGACCGATACGCCGTCGGCAGTGAGCACCGACAGCTGGCGACCGAGCAGTTGCTCGGCACGAGCCACGACGGCTCGGACGACGGGCGCGACGCGGAGCTCGTGCTCGGCGATCGCTTGGGACTGCGCGTGCGCCTCGGCGCCGAGTGCCTGGGCCTGTCCGTCGAGCGACCGGACGTCGTAGCCACGGTCCTGGTACCAACCCGCCAACGACGACGCGGCCGCCGGGTCCACGGCGTCGGCCAGCGCAACCGCGTCGGCCGCGACCGTCGCCGCCGTCCGATCGACCATGGCAGCTCCAACCAGCGCAATGGCAACCGTGACCGCGACCATCATTCCGATCACGAATGCGGCTAGCACCGCGATCTGGCCAGCTTCGGCGCGAGCGTCACGAACCAACAACAGATTCGACATGGCGTTCCCCCTTCGACAGAGGTTTCGGGGGAAGCCGAACTCGCGAAGCGAGTGAGTCAGATGTCAGTGTCGGCCCAGATGCCTGTGTCGGCCGAGATGCCAGTGTCCGCGGAGCCTGACGCGAGGATCACTCCTCCTCGTCAGCCGCCCCTTCGTCAGCAGCCACGTCATCCGTCGCCTGATCTTCAGCAGCATCGTCGGTTGACGCTTCAGCACCAGCTTCGGCGGCAGCACCGGATTCGCTCGCGCCTTCGCCGTCTTCGTCGTCATCGCCCTCGGGCTCACGGACCAAGGTGACCGCAACGACGCGTTCGCCATCAGGCACCGACATAACTCGCACACCCGACGCATCGCGCCCCTGGAGCGAAATCTCGGACACCGGGGTGCGGATGATCACACCGTTTGACGCGATCAACATGACCTCGTCGTCGGGAAGCACCGCCATCGCTCGCACGATCTCGGCGCCTTCGTCGCGCAGCTTCATGACCCGCATGCCCATGCCGCCACGGTGCTTGGCTCCGAACGCATCGAACGGGGTCCGCTTGCCCAAGCCGTTCGTCGTCACGACCAGAAGTTCGTGATCGTCGCGAGCCGCAGCACACGACACCACCGATGCCGACTCGGACTTCAGCTTGACGCCCTTGACACCCGAAGCAACACGACCCATCTCGCGAGCCTCTTCGGGGTTGAAGCGCATGAGCTGACCGTCGCTGGTCACCAGACAGACGTCGATGTCGCCACTGATCGGTACGACGCGAACGAGCTCGTCGCCCTCGCGGAGATTGACCGCACGGAGACCGTTCTGGCGAATGTTCGAGTACGCACTGAAGGCCGTCTTCTTGACGATGCCGCCAGCCGTAACGAAGAGCAGGTAGCGCACCGTCTCGTAGTCACGCGTGTCGATGACCGCCATCACCTGTTCGTCAGGATCGAGCTGCAACAGGTTCACGATCGCAGTGCCGCGCGAGTTGCGACTACCCACAGGAATCTCGTGCGCGCGCAGCTGGTACACCTTGCCCTGGTTCGTGAAGAACAGCATGTAGGCGTGCGCGGTGGTGTGCATCATGACCTCGACGAGGTCGCCCTCTTTGAGCTTGGCGCCCTTGACGCCACGGCCACCACGGCCCTGCGTCCGGAACTCGTCAGCCGGGGTCGTCTTGACGTAGCCGCCATCGGTGAGGGTGAAGATCAGCTCTTCGTCATCAATGAGGTCTTCGATGTCGAACTCGCCTGGATCGAACGTCAGCTGGGTGCGACGCTCGTTGGCGTAGTCATCGCGCACCTCGGTCAGCTCTTCGCTGATCACGTTGCGCAGACGAACCTCGTTGCCGAGGATGTCTTCGAGGTCACCGATCGTTTCGCGAAGTGCGGTGAGCTCTTCTTCGAGGCGGCTGGCGCCGAGTCGAGTCAGGCTGACAAGCGACATGTCAAGGATGTGGTTGGCCTGGATCTCGCTGAACGAAAAGGTGCCGGACATGAGTGCTTCGCGAGCGGCAGCGCGGTCGTCTGAGGCACGGATCGTCGCGATGATCGCGTCGATCATGTCGATCGCGCGGATCAGGCCTTCGACGATGTGTTCGCGAGCCCTGGCCTTGTCCAAGCGATGCTGGGAACGACGGGTGATGACCTCGATCTGGTGGGCGACGTAGGCGACCAACACATCGCGCAGGTTCATCGTGCGAGGCACGCCATCGTCGAGCGCAACCATGTTGACGCTGAACGACGTTTGCAGTGGCGTGTACTTGAACAGGTTGTTCAACACGACCTTGGGGACGGCATCGCGACGCAGCTCGAACACCAGCCGGGTCTTGCCCTTAGCGGATTCGTTGCGGATCTTGCGGATGCCTTCGAGGCGTCCGCTGTTGACCATCGCCGCAGCCTTTTCCTCGATCTGTTCGACCGAGGTCTGGTACGGAATCTCGGTGACGACGACCTGGTTGCCGCCGGTGCGGGTCTCAACGATCTCGGCGACCGCACGCATACGGATCGAACCACGACCGGTGCGGTACGCATCGTCGATGCCCTTGGTGCCGAGCACCAAACCGCCCGTCGGGAAGTCAGGACCCTTGACGAACTGCATGAGGTCTTCGATATCAGCGTCAGGATTCTGGATCAGGTGCAGCGTCGCGTCGACCACTTCGCCCAGATTGTGCGGCGGAATGTTCGTCGCCATACCCACGGCGATGCCCTGGCTGCCGTTGACCAACAGGTTCGGGAAACGAGCCGGCAGAACGGCTGGCTCTTCTTCGGACCCATCAAAGTTGTCGCTGAAGTCGACGGTGTTCTCATCGATGCCGTCGACGAGACGCATCGCCAGCGTGGACAACCGGCACTCGGTGTAGCGCATGGCAGCCGGTGGGTCGTTTGGCGAACCAAAGTTGCCGTGCGGGTCGATCAGCGGGTGGCGCAGCGAAAAGGTCTGGCCCATACGGACAAGCGCTTCGTAGATCGCGCTGTCGCCGTGCGGGTGGTACTTACCCATGACGTCGCCGACGACACGAGCGCACTTGACGTGGCTGCGATCGGGACGGATGCCGCCGTCGAACATCGACCAGATGATGCGACGGTGCACCGGCTTGAGGCCGTCCCGAACGTCGGGCAACGCTCGCGACACGATGACCGACATGGCGTAGTCGAGGAACGACTGCTCCATCTCGGTCTGGATGGCGATCGGCTCGACATTGGTCATCACCGCGCCGGGCTCAGGAGCCCCATCGGTTCCGTCAGGACCGGTGGGTTCGTCAGCGTTAGCGCCAGTCGGCTCGTCGGTATCACTCATGTTTTGCTCTCGGTGGGGTCTTCAGCAGCTCGGATGGGGCAGGGACAGCAAGCGGTCTTGATGTCGGGCACTAGATGTCGAGGAACCGGACATCCTTGGCGTTGGTCTGGATGAAGTTCTTGCGGCTCTCGACGTGCTCACCCATCAGGGTCGAGAAAATTTCGTCGGCGATCGTGGCCTGGTCGACCGAGACCTGAAGCAGGGTGCGCTTCTCAGGATCCATGGTCGTTTCCCAAAGCTCTCCCGCATCCATTTCGCCAAGGCCCTTGAGGCGAGCGAAATCGTTGTTGTGCTTGGGGTTCTCGGCGACGAACTCGTCCTTGTAGCGGTCGTCTTTGAGGTAGACCTTGGACTTGCCGACCTCGGTCGAATACAGCGGCGGCTGGGCGATATAGACGTGGCCGCCTTCGACCATCTCGCGCATCTGACGGAAGAAGAAGGTCAGCAGCAGCGTGCGGATGTGCGCGCCGTCGACGTCGGCGTCGCAGAGCAGCACGATCTTGTGATAGCGCAGCTTCTCGACGTCGAACTCGGCGCCGAAGCCGCAACCGATCGCCTGGATCAGCGCGGTGACTTCGGTGTTGTTGAGCATCTTGTCGATGCGGGCCCGCTCGACGTTGAGGATCTTGCCGCGGATCGGAAGGATCGCCATCGTGTGCGGATCGCGAGCTTCTTTGGCCGAACCGCCGGCCGAGTTGCCCTCGACGATGTAGAGCTCGCACTCTTCGGGGTTCGACGAGGCGCAGTCGGTGAGCTTGCCGGGCAGGCCGGCACCGTCGAGCGCTGACTTGCGGCGGGTCGCGTCGCGAGCTTGGCGAGCGGCGATGCGCGCCCGCTGCGCGGACACGGCCTTGCCGGTGATGACCTTGGCTTCGCCCGGGTTTTCACCCAGCCATTCGGCGAGCTTTTCGTTGGTGGCCCGCTCGACCATGGAACGCACGGACACGTTGCCGAGCTTGCCCTTGGTCTGGCCTTCGAACTGGGGCTCGCGGAGACGCACGCTGATGATGGCCGTCAGGCCTTCGCGAATGTCCTCGCCCTGGAGGCGGTCGTCTTTGCCCTCTTTGAGGATGTTCTTTTCGAACGCGTACTTGTTGACGACATTGGTGAGGGCCTTGCGGAAGCCCTCTTCGTGCATGCCGCCTTCGCCGGTGGTGATGCCGTTGGCGAAACTGTGGAGCCCGTCGCTGTTGAAGCCGGTGTTCCACTGGAACGCGATCTCGACTTCTTGTTCCTCTTCTTCGGCGCCGAAGTAGCCGACGGTGTCGAACAGGGCTTCTTTGGTCGCGTTGACGTGTTCGACGAAATCGCGAATACCGCCGTCGTAGCGGAACACCGTGGGCTCAGACGGTTCGCCCTCGTCGGGCGTGCGGAGGTCACGGAAGTGAATTTCGAGGCCCTGGTTCAGGAACGCCATCATCTGCAGGCGATCGAGCAAGGTCTGAGCTCGGAAGGTGGTCTCGTCGAAAATGGTCCCGTCGGGCCAGAAGCGGACGGTCGTGCCGGTGCGGTTGTCGGGGGCGTCACCGATGATTCTCAGCGAATCTTTGGGCTGGCCGCCGTTCTCGTACGACATGAAGTGGCGCTTGCCGTCGCGGTCGATTTCGACTTCGACGTTGACCGAGAGTGCGTTGACGACCGAGACGCCCACACCATGGAGGCCACCGGACACCTTGTAGCCGTCGCCACCGAACTTGCCGCCGGCGTGGAGCACCGTCAGCACGACTTCGGCTGCGGTCAGGTCGTCGTACTTGGGATGCTTGCCGACGGGGATGCCGCGGCCGTCGTCTCGAACCTCGCACCCACCATCGGGGAGCAGGTCGATTTCGATACGGGTCGCGTGTCCGGCCATGGCCTCGTCGACAGAGTTGTCGACGACCTCGTAGACGAGGTGGTGCAGGCCGGCGGGACCGGTCGAACCGATGTACATGCCGGGACGTTTCCGGACGGCCTCGAGGCCCTCGAGAACGGTGATGTCCTGGGCGCCGTAGGAAGCAGTGTTTGCGTCTGCCACGGGTACCTTTCCGGGGTTTGTCCAGCAACGGTGTCGTAGCTGACACAGTGGGCTGGCTGATGGAAGCGAAGGCGATGAAGACCGCGAGGAATGCAACGCCAAGGCGAAGCCGAAATTCCTTGGAATCTCAACGAAAAATCCAAGAGGAATCCCTCGGGGTCCCCCATTGCGATCCAGAGAAAATCGGCCTCCCAATGGTACCACCCGAGTGCGACAATCTCGGGCCTTTGACGGCCAGATGAGACAGATGTCTGGCGGGTACGACTCCCCCGCCGAATGGCCCGCTCAGACAGACAACGAACCGGGGGTCACCGCAGCGACGGCCGGACGATTTTGACCTCGGTAACCGCACCCTCGCCAAGGGCTTCGCAGCATCGATCTGCGATGAGTTGGGTCATCCACCGAAGCTCGGTCGCCCACTGCTGATCGATTGCTTCGACCACCAAGGTTGCGTCGCTCAAACGCTTGGGCGAACACTGGGTCGCCAGCTCAGTGCCCACGATGTCGGGCCAGGCGAGAAACAACCGATTGATGCCATCGACACTGGCAAGCCCCATCGTTGACGCGAGTAGATCGAGCGCATCGCGAACCGGGACCGGCGAAGCCTTGCCGCGCAGCGGTTGCCACGCGCGACGGCCGCGTCCACGTCCACTCATCGGGGCACACACACGGTCATCGTTCGGTCACCGTACCGGGGGTCGCCTCGAGGATGCAGGCCGGGTCGGCTCCCTCGGGCAGAGACACCGCGGTGGTCAAAATCGCTTGGCCGGGCGGAAGGGCCTCGAACAGCGCTGCGGTCCGGAAGCGATCAAGCTCGCTGAAGACATCGTCGAGCAGCAGCAACGGCGATTCGCCGTGGCGTTCGGTCAACAACAAATGCACACCGAGACGAAGCGCGAGCGCCAACGTGCGTTGCTCCCCCTGCGACGCATGCGTGCGGCTCGGCGCTCCGTTGAGGAAGACGATCAGGTCGTCACGATGCGGTCCAACCAAGGTTGTGCCGCGGCGGACGTCTTCGTCGCGCGACCCGACAAGCGCAGCGTCGAGTCCCTGCTCGAACCATGCCGGTGCGTACTGCAAGCTCACGGCGTCGTCGTCTCTGGTCGAGAGCTGGCGGTACGCGGCGTCGACAAACGGAGCGAGCTCTTGTACGAGCGAAAGTCGAGCGGCGCCCAGGGCTTCACCGGCGGTCGCGAATCGCTCATCCCAGATGTCGAGCATCACGGCCGAGTCACTATCGAGGCGGCCACGACGTTGACGGAGCAAGGCATTCCGCTGCTTCAATACTTGGGCCAGTGTTCGACGAGTGTCGTCTTGTCGTGGCCACAACGCGACGACGGAGTCGTCGAGAAAATCTCGGCGCAATCCAGGCGAGGACTTGATCGTTGCCAAGTCGTCGGGCGCGAACACGCTGATGCGAGCGGCAGCGCCCAGGTCGGCGGCACGCGCCAATCGCTGTCGGTTGACCTGCACGCGGCCACGGCCAGCTCGCGGAATCTCCGATTCGATCTGCAGCTCGCGGCCCTTGCTGGTCCCCTGGCCGCGGACATAGGCCCGGTCGGCGCCGATGCGAACCATCGTCGCGTTGTCCGCGCCGCGAAACGACTTCAGATGCACGAGGTAGCCGACGGCCTCGAGCAGGTTCGTTTTGCCGATGCCGTTTTCGCCAATGATGCAGGTCAGCCCATCGGGGAACGTCAGCTCAAGCGACGCGTAGCTGCGGAAATCAGTCAGCGCGAGATCGCGAAGCCGCACAGTGGCAACGCCAATGGGGTGCTCTCAAGGTGCGGATGTCAGACACCGCACCCCACCCCATCGGACTAGGGGACCCGGACCGGCATGAGCAAGTACAAGAAATGCTCGTTGCCAGGGCAGCGCAGCACGGCTGGCTTGAGTGAGTCGATCGTTTGCAGCGTGACGTCTTCGCCCGGTGCGACATCGAGGCCATCGAGCAAGAACGCCGGATTGAACGCCACCGTGAGCTCATCGCCGGTGTAGACGGCGTCTACGGTCTCGTGACCTTCGCCGACGTCTTGGGTGATGGCAACGATCTCAAGGCCGTCAGCGTTCATCACAAGGCGTACAGGCGTGCTCTCCTGGGCCAGGAGACGCACGCGGCGAACGGCGTCGAGCACGGTTTCACGATTGACCGCGAGTTCGTTCGACGGTCCCGTCGGAATAAGTGCGTCGGTTTTCGGGAAGTCGCCATCGATCAGTCGAGTGGTAACAACCAAGCCTGCGATCTCAAAGGACGCATCGTTTTCGCCAAGACGAAGCGTGACTTCAGGGGCGTCACCAACGACGCGGCGAACTTCGGCGAGTGCTCGCGATGGCACCAGCACGGACTGGTCGCCTTCGAGGACGGTCGCGCCAGGGATATCCGCAACCGCAAGCCGGTACGAATCGGTCGCCGTCAAACGAAGACCAGCTTCGCTCGGCTTCATCAGCACGCCGGTCAGGATCGGACGCGAATCATCGGAACTCGCCGCAGGAACAACCTGGCGAAGTGCGGCAACGAATGACGCAGCTTCGAGCGCGACGGCCGGACCATCGGCACTCACGAGCTGCGGGAACTCATCGGTCGGGATCGTGCGAATCGTGAACTCGGAACGTCCGCCACGGATCGTTAGGTCGAGTTCAGACAAATCGAGTTCGATGGCGCCTGGCTCAAGCGAACGAACCACGTCGATCAGCAACTTGGCCGGAATGACCGCCGTGCCATCGACCTCACCGTTGACGGTGAGGGTCCGAGCAATCGTCAATTCCAGATCGCTACCGGTGACGGCAAGTTGATCACCATCGAGCTTCAGGTACAGGCCGGAAAGGACCGGCAACTGACCACCACGACCGGACACAGCGCGACCAGCAGTCTGGAGCGCCTCGACCAGGGTGTCTCTCTCACAACGAAGTTTCACAGGATCAGTGTCCTCTTCCCTCAAGTTCCTTAAGGAAACCTAGTAGCAGTTGTAGTGCTGTGGATTTGTGCAGAACTGCCGAAACCGTTCTGCTCATGCGGATGTTGGTTGTGGGTACCGAAGACGGTCTTCCACAAGCTGGCGGGTGTCGGTGCCAGGACCGGTGCACAACTTCGCATTGTCCACGGTTATACCCAAGTCGTGCACATCTTTGTCCAGCGCGCGCTGTGGATGAGCGATGCTCCATATTGCTCGCAATCGCCCGTTCGCTTCGCTCGGCTGGCTCTGCGGATTGGCGGTGTGCAACACATGGGCGCTCGAATCGCACCTACGCGGCTGACCTTCCGGACTTGATGGTCTGGATCAGCTCGGTGACCTGGTCGTAGACCTGGCGTCGTTCAGCGATGAGCTTCTTGACCTTTTCAACGGAGTGAATGACGGTCGTGTGGTCACGCCCACCGAACTCACGAGCGATGGCTGGGTAGCTCATGTCGGTTAGCTCACGCATGACGTACATGGCGATCTGGCGAGCTGAGACGAGGGGACGCCGGCGACTGGCGCCACACAGCTCTTCGATCGAGAAGCCGAAGTGGGCCGCTGACGAATCGAGAATCATCTGTGGCGTGATGGTCCGAGGCTCAGGTTCGTTGACCAAGTCGGACAGGACCTTCTTGGCGACGTCGAGCGTCAGTGGCTCGTTCGTGAGCTGGGCATAGGCCGTGGCACGAATGAGTGCGCCTTCGAGTTCACGAATGTTGTTCGTGATGTTGCTCGCAATGAACTCGAGGATGTCGTTGTCGATGCTGATGTGATCGTTCTCGGTGCGAGTCCGAAGAATCGCCAGGCGAGTTTCGATATCCGGTGGCTGGATGTCGGTGATCAAGCCCATCTTGAATCGGCTGCGAAGACGATCCTCGAGGGTGGGGATCGCGTCAGGTGGGCGATCGGAGGACAACACGATCTGGCGATCGGCCTGGTGCAGCGTGTTGAAGGTATGGAACAGCTCTTCTTGCAGAGCGTCCTTGCCTTCCAAGAACTGGATGTCATCGATGAGCAGCACGTCGTTCTCGCGGTAGCGCCGCTTGAACTCGCTGGTCGTGTTCGAACGAATTGCGTCGACGAACTCGCTGAGCAAGGTCTCGGTCGTGACGTAACAGACCCGGTAGGTCGGATAGTTCTCGTTGACGTAGTGGGCAATTGCCTGCAGCAGGTGGGTCTTGCCCAGACCGGCGTGTCCATGAATGAACAGCGGGTTGTACGACCGTGATGGCGTTTCGGCGACGGCCAGTGCGGCCGCGTGGGCGAAACGGTTCGACGAGCCGGTCACAAACCGCTCAAAGGTGTAGCGGTTATTGATCGTCGGGGTTGGTGTGCCCGACGAGGATCCGCTGGTGGTCGGCGTACTCGTTGCGGTCGACCGACTCTGGTCGACTGCGTTGAGTGCGGCGCGATGTTCGTTGGCAGCAACGAGTTCTTCGGGCTCGATCGAGAGCTCGGGCGATTCGTTGACATGCACAACAACCCCAAAGGTTGTTGTTGGTCCACACACCTCTTCGAAGGCGTCTTGGACCATCACGTGGTACCGGTTGTTGATGCGCTCCATTGCGATCACGCTCGGCACTTCGAGCTGGACATGGGTCGCCCCGTCCGGATCGTGGCGACTTGTGGTCGTGATTCCGGCAAAGGTGGAGAGCCAGACCGCGTCGTTGAGTTGTGAGCGAATTTGCTCGGCAACGGCGGCCCAGAGCGTCTCAGATGTAGACAAGATTTCTCCCGAACGTGTGCGTGCGCGTGCGCAGGCGATGCAGATGGTGCGTGCTCGGCCACGTGGTCTCCGGATCCACCGCAGCCAATCACTGTAAAGATTGGTCCCTGAGTGTGCGTGAGGGATCCCCCCTCATGCAGCTTCGGGAACTTATCACCACGATTGCGGTGTTGTGCAAGAGGTGATTTGGCTCGTTCGACGCGAAGTGCGCGGTGAGCTCGCGGCCAGTGTTGTTGCTGTTGCTGGAAGGGCCTAGCGTTATGCGGAGCCTTTGGGCCGGGACCCTCGTTTGCCGCTTCTCCCGGTTCATCACCCGCTCGGACCCTCCGTCCGAGCCCATTGAACGATTGGGACGAATCGTGAAGAGAACCTTTCAGCCGAACGTACGCCGCCGCTCCAAGCGCCACGGATTCCGCTCGCGGATGTCAACCAAGGCCGGCCGCCGCATTGTGAACGGTCGCCGCCGCCAGGGCCGCAAGAAGCTCTCGGCCTGAATCAGGCACTGAGCGCTCGCGCGTCATTCGATGCGTTGTCGACGACTGGTCGACGACGTAATGGCCGTGTGTGCTGGTTGCGATGGGCTCCCTTGCCCGACGATCACGAGATTGCACCCTATATTGGGTATGCAGTTGGGCGATCGGTTGGCAATGCCGTCATCCGTAACCGCATCCGCCGGCGATTGCGGGCCATTCTGGCCGACCATTCGAATGAACTCCGCCCGGGCCTCTACCTGTTCGGCGTCAAGCATGCCCACGCTGCATCGATCGAGTTCACGAAACTCCAGGACGACGTCCTGGAGTTGGTGCGCGCCATCGCCGCAGCGGACATGCCCGAGACCGACAGCATGAAGACGCGGGCATGAAGAAGACAGTGCTTGCCGCGTTGGGTTGGTACCAACAGTACCGATCTCTGCGACCGCCTGCCTGCCGCTATCTGCCCACCTGCTCGGCCTACGCCGCCGAAGCGGTCGAAGTTCATGGTGTTGTCCGTGGCCTTTGGTTCGCAACTCGCCGCGTCGGCCGCTGCCATCCCCTTGGCGGGCACGGGCTTGACCCCGTCCCTGCTCCCCCATCGTGACCATGCCTGACGAACACCATGTTTGAGAAAAGCAATGCTTGATCCAATTTTCGATCTCCTGGCCGGCCTGTTGGCCTGGTTCTACTCCCTCGTACCGAGCTACGGCTTTGCGATCATCGCGCTGACCACCCTCGTGTTGTTGGTGCTGTCGCCGCTGACCTATCGCAGCACCAAGTCGATGGTGTCGATGCGCCGCATCCAGCCCCAGGTGCGCAAGCTGCAAAAGAAGTACAAAGACGACCGCGAGCGCATGAATCAGGAGATGATGGCGCTCTACCAGCAGCACAACGTCAGTCCGCTCAGCGGCTGTCTGCCAATCCTGGTCCAGTCGCCGGTGTTCATCGTGATGTTCCGCGTTATCCGCGGTATTACGCGACGCTCATCCGATATCGGCTTCGAAGCTGCCCGCATTGCGGCGTCCGGCGCCGAGGCCCAAGCAACCGGAGCCGCCGGCTTCGTGGTGCCCGAGGTCGACAAGGCCGCTCGCAACTTCAACCCCGAATATCTCGACCAGGACAGCGAGCTCTACCAAGCCCTGATCCAGGACAACGAAATGCTGTGGCTGGGCATCGACCTGAGCCGCACGCCGCTCGAAGTGCTGGGCGATTCGATCAGCAGCTCGATCCCCTACCTGTTGATGGTGGCCCTTGTGGCCGTGCTCGGCTGGTACCAGCAGCAGCAGATCGCAGGCCGTGCGACCGGCGAAATCAGCTCCCAGCAGCAGATGATCATGCGGATTATCCCCTGGATGCTGCCGATCTTCGCCTTCACGATGCCCGGCGGTCTGGTGCTGTACTTCATCGTTTCCTCGCTGCTGCGCGTGATCCAGCAGGCATACCTGACCCGCACGATCTACGCCGACGAAGAACTCAACACGCCCATCGAAGTCGAAGATGATGACGACGACGATGATGACGATGATGACGAGCCGGAGAATCCGCTCGCTGGACTGTTCGGTGGCGGCAATAAGTCGTCTGCCGCGAAAGAACCAGCCGCAAGTACTCGCCATGGCAGCCGACGACCCGTTTCTGACGGCTCGTCACGGCGCCAGCGCACCAAACCTCCCCGAGACCGCACGACTGCGGACACCACCAAAGAGGCTCCTGGCCGCCGGAATCGAGCAGTTGGCTCGTCCAAGGCGGATGACACCTCCTCGGGTTGGGGCCGAGCCAAGCGCTCGACCACATCCAATATTGACGAACCCTCGAAACCGGCGTCGCGCCGGGTCACGCCTAAGGGCGAATCGGGCCGTCCGAAGAAGAAATAGAAAGCTGGAACATTATGGAGTGGATTGTTACAACCGCTCGAACGGTCGAAGAGGCACAGTCTCGTGCCCTCGATCTGCTCGGCGTTGATCACGACGATGCGGAAATTCAGGTCATCGAAGAGGGCAAGACTGGCCTGTTCGGACGCACCAAGAGCGAAGCACGAGTGCGTGCTCGCATTAAGCCAAAGGCACCACCGGTCAAAGAAGAACGCCGTGGCGGTCGCAACGACCGCAACCGCAACCGCAACCGCGGTGGCAACGGTGGCAATGGCGGCGGAGGCCGTGGTCAAGGTGGTGGCGGTAACAACCGCAACCGCAACAACAACAAGGGTGGTGGCGGTAACAACCGCAACCGCAACAACAACAAGGGCGATAACGCGTCTGATGGCAACAACAAGAGCGACAGCGGCGCCGGTGACGCAGTGACGGCCAGCGCAGCAGCTGCGGGCGGTCAGAGCGACGGGGGTCGCGATGGCGGCAACCGTGGCGGCGGTCGTGGCCAGGGCGGTGGCGGTAACAACCGCAACCGCAACCGGAACCGTGGAGGCGGCGGCGGTCGTGGCCAGGGCGGTGGTCGTGAAGATCGCGAAGACCGCGAAGAGATGCCGATTGACGAACAGCGTTCGACGCTGTCCGAGTTCGTTGCTGGCGTTGCCACCGTGTTTGACGACACCGCTGTTGTTGAACTGGTCGAAGAAGACACCACGCTGATTGCACAGGTCACCGGCGACAATGCCGAAGATCTTGGCCGTCTCATTGGTAACAAGGCCTCGACCCTGCAGACGCTCGAAGAGCTGTCCCGCACCGCAATGCACCGTGCAGCCGCTGGTCGCCGATACCACCGCATCCAGGTGGACGTCGATGGCTACCGTGCTCGCCGCAAGGAAGCACTCGCCCGTTTCGCCACCCAGGTTGCCGAATCGGTCGTTGCGACCGGCGAAAGCAAGGCCATGGAGCCAATGGGCGCTGCGGATCGCAAGCTCATCCACGATGCCGTTTCTGAGGTTGCTGGCGTTGAAACCGTGAGCGAGGGCCGTGATCCTCGCCGCTACATCGTCATTCACCCTCTCGCTGGTGCCGGAGCTGACGAAGAAGAATGACTCCTGAGCTTCAGGACCGTTTGTTAGCGGCACTGGAGCGCCCCCACCGCCTGGGGATGATTGGCGGCGAACTTTGGGATCAGCTGGCGCACTGCGCCAGCTTTTCCCGCGTTTTGGCCCAAGTTCTCGGAGAAGAGCCGCATGGATATGCGGTTGATCTCGGAACGGGCGGAGGATTGCCGGGCGTTGCGCTTGCCGCACGTTTTCCCCACCTCATGTGGACATTGGTGGAAATACGCACCTCTCGAGCAACGGAAGTAGAGCGAGCCTTGTCTCGGGCTTCCATCGAGAATGCGGAGCTTCGAATTGAACCAGCCCAGGATCTTGGCCATGACCCGGACCTGCGAGAACGGGCAGCCGTTGCGGTTGCTCGCTCGTTCGGCCCACCATCGATGACCGCTGAATGTGGCGCGGGACTGGTCGCGGTGGGCGGAAGCTTGATCGTCAGCGAACCACCCCAGGATGATCCCGAACGCTGGCCCACTGGGGCCTTGGCGTTGCTGGGATGGTCAGCGCCTACGATCCACGAAGACGATGGGCACCGGTTTGCCGTGCTGCGCAAGGAAGCGTCACTACGCAACCAACTCCCCCGTCGTCGCACCAAACCACTCCAACGCTGGATCTCGAAGTAGCGATATGCGGGTGTCAGGTCGAGCCGAGGCTCCCTGACGTTTCACGTGAAACAAGGTTGAGCAGCCTCTCCGTTCGCGACGACATGTTCCACGTGAAACATGTTTGAGCAGGTCATGGCGCACGTGGCAATGTTCCACGTGAAACATGCTCCAACGATCTGAACCTCGTCGCAGCCTGTTCACCGTGTTTCACGTGAAACAGGACGATGGATCAAATCCATCCATACGTTGATCGTTGTGCGTGTTGACAAACGAGACTCATGGGGTTTGTGAGATTCTTGTGGTGATTGTCACCACTTGCTCCCGATGGGCTGACTACCATGTCAGGCACCATGGAAAACGAACCGTCTGCATCGACTCCTGTCGATCAGGAGACGCCTCGCGAAGTCGATAGTGGCTCTCCCGTTGCATCCTCAGAACCAACGCCGAGTGCAACCGCTTCCGAGTTCGAGGCCGCCTCGAATGCTGCGGCGATCACGCCGGTGGAGCCAGCTGTGCCGGTCGAAGACAGCCTCGAACCCTTTCTCGAGGCGTCAGATACCGCCGAAGTTCCGGATCCCGCCGAGAGCACCGATGCGCCTGAAGCCGCAGACGTCGTCGAATCTTCCACCGAGGATCATGCGCAACAATCCGCAGCGGACACCGCCGAGGTTGCTGATGAAGCTGATGGCACCGAAGTAGCTGAAGAAGCCGAACCCCGTGTTCGGCGCCCACTACCTCGAGTCATTGCGGTTGCGAATCAGAAGGGCGGCGTGGGCAAGACCACCAGTACCGTCAATATCTCTGCATGTCTCGCCGAACAAGGCTTTCGGACCTTGCTGGTCGATCTCGACCCCCAGGCCAATGCGTCGACGGGACTTGGTCTTGACCCTCGGACGCTTGAACATTCGATCTATCACGTCATGCTGCACGACGTCGATGCAGATAGCTGCATCGAACCAACCGAAGTCAAGAACCTATTCGTTCTACCCTCGAGCTTGGACCTTGCCGGCGCCGAGATTGAACTTGTACCGGCCATGAGCCGTGAACATCGGCTTCGTTTAGCCATTGAGTCGGTCATTGACGACTATGACTACGTCCTCATCGACTGTCCGCCGTCGCTTGGTCTGTTGACCGTGAACGCGTTGGCGGCAGCAACCGAGGTGTTGGTGCCGATCCAGTGCGAGTACTACGCCCTTGAAGGCCTGGGCCAGTTGATGCGCAATGTTGAGCTGGTCAAGGCCAACCTCAATCGTGAGCTTGAGATCAGCCACATCGTCCTGGTCATGTTTGACCCTCGGACCAAATTGGCGGGTCAGGTTGTCGACGAGGTTCGAGGTCACTTCGGTGATCGCGTGTGCGAGAACGTGATTCCTCGTACCGTTCGGTTGTCCGAAGCGCCGTCGTTCGGACAGCCCATCACCACGTTCGATAGCGATTCTCGTGGTGCGTCTGCGTATCGTTCTGTCACCTTGGAGGTCATCGATGGCTAAGCAACGTCAAGGCGGCCTTGGCCGTGGTCTTGGTTCTCTCATTCCGTCCGACGCCCAGCAGGTCGAAGGCCCGCTCCGTGACATCCCGGTCGGCGACATCGTTCCCAACACCTTCCAGCCTCGAAGCGCGTTCGACGAAGAAGCGTTGGTTGCGCTGACCAATTCGATCCGCGAACTTGGCGTGCTGCAGCCGATCCTGGTTCGAGCTACTGATGACGGACAATTCGAGCTGATCGCGGGGGAGCGCCGCTGGCGTTCGGCCAAGCGTGCCGGCCTTGATCGGATTCCCGCGATCGTCCGCGATGTCGACGACGAAACATCGCTTGCGCACGCAATCGTCGAGAACGTGCAGCGTGCGGAACTCAACGCCATCGAAGAGGCAGCTGCATTTCAACAGCTCATCGATGACTTCGACCTGACCCAAGAAGAGGTTGCAACCCGGGTCGGTCGCAGCCGGCCAGCGATAGCCAATGCGCTGCGGCTACTGCAACTACCGACCGATGTGCAGCGTCACATCATCGAAGGACGCCTGAGTGCAGGCCATGGCCGAGTGCTGGTTGTGCTCGAGGCAGACCAGCGCGCTGAGCTCATCCAGCGCACCTTGGATGAAGGACTGAGCGTCCGTGCCCTCGAGAGCTTGGCCCGGGGCGATGTGGCGGGCGAACCCGAGTCCGATGCCTCCGACGGCGATGCCGCCGACTCAACCGCTGCCGACAGCAGCAGTGATGGCGGTAGTGGCGACGGCGGTAGCGCCGAGGTTGGCCAGACCAAGCCACCCGCATTGCTCGAACTCGAAGAACTCTTGGGCGACCGCTTCGACACCAAGGTTGGCATTGCGCTTGGTGCCAAGCGGGGCAAGATCACGATCGACTTCGCGGACATCGATGATCTCGAGCGCATCTACGCGCTTATGACGCACGAGGGCTAGCCAGCCGTTCTGTCGGCTGAGTGACGTTTCGTGCCATGAAACGCCAGTAAAAGTAAAACCCTCAACCTGAGGTTGAGGGTTTTTCCTGTTTGCACAGCTTGTGCACAAAGCTGTGTGAAACGTTGTTCTGGAGCGGTTCGATCTACCTTCAACGTCGAGTCGAAGGTTGATCCTCACCCATTTGGGGGAGAATCAGGCGTCGATGTACTCGGCGAGGTCTTCGAGCAGCTTGGCCTTGCCGGAAGCACCGACCATGCGCTTGGCGGGCTCGTCGAGGTTGCCACCGGTGAAGACCAGCAGCGTCGGGATGCTCATGACGCCGTAGCGCTGGGCGAGCTCGCCGGCTTCGTCGACGTTGACCTTTGCGATCTTGAGCTTGTCGCCCTGTTCCTCGGCGATCTCGTCGAGGATCGGTGCAATCATCTTGCACGGGCCACACCACTCGGCCCAGAAGTCGACGAGGACCGGTGCTTCGGAGGCACCGACTTCTTCGTCGAACGTGGTGGCGGTCAGATTGCTGATGTTCTCGGACATGAGAGGGCTCCTTTGCGCTCTGGCGAACGAATCTAGTCGTTCTTACCAGGCAGGGTCGGGTTGGGAGAGAAGGGCAGGGTCTACGGAAACGGAAACTCGCCGCAGGGGGCGACTATTCCGCGTAGGTCGTGTGACCAGTGTCAGGTGGTCACAGGACGGACTCAGTCGTGCAGGGTTTCGAGCCAGCGTTCGGCGTCGATCGCTGCCATGCAGCCGGATCCGGCGGCGGTGATGGCCTGGCGGTAGTAGTCGTCGACGACGTCGCCGCAGGCAAAGACACCGGGGATCTTGGTAATGCTGGAGTCCGGTTCGGTCACCAGGTAGCCGTTTTCCTTGATGTCGAGCCAGTCGGTGAACAGCGCCGTGCCTGGCTTATGGCCAATGGCAATGAACAGGCCAGACAGCGCCATCTCGCCGGTCTCACCGGTGACAGTGTTCTCGGTCGTGACACCGCTGAGCTTGCCGTCGCCGAGGTAACCGGTGACTTGGGTGTTCCAGAGGAACTCGATCTTGTCGTTGGCCATCGCTCGGTCCTGCATGATCTTGGATGCACGGAGCTCTTCGCGACGGTGGATGATCGTGACCTTGCTGGCGAAGCGGGTCAGGAACATGGCTTCTTCCATGGCCGAGTCGCCACCACCGATGACGGCGATCTCTTGGTCACGGAAGAAGAACCCGTCACAGGTCGCACACGTGCTGAGGCCGTGGCCAATCAGCTCGGTCTCGTTCGGCAGGCCGAGCATGAGCGACTGGGCGCCGGTCGCGATGATCACCGCGGTTGCCGTGTAGTCGGGCTCGGGCTTGTCGCCACTGTCGATCCAGACCTTGTGCGGTGACGCGGTGAGGTCGACCTTGGCGACCTTGCGGGTGAGCATGGTGGCGCCGAAGCGTTCCGCCTGGCTGCGGAAGTGCATCATCAGCTCGGGGCCCATGATTCCTTCGGGGAAGCCGGGGAAGTTCTCGACGTCGGTGGTGAGCATGAGCTGACCGCCGGGCTGATCACTGGTGGACGAAGGCTCACCCTCGAGGACCAATGGTTCGAGGTTTGCTCGAGCCGTGTAGATCGCTGCGGTAAGACCGGCAGGACCGGAACCGATGATGGTGACTTGGCGCGTATCGCTCATGAGTGCTGATTCCTGATGAAAGGGGAGAGGGTGCGGAGGTTTGGTTCCTATGAAGTGAACAGGCCTATCAACCCGTTACTACGCAGCGACCTTCCGTTTTCTGAACAAAATCGAGCCACCGATGAAGAACAG